>CALEKA010000112.1 GCA_937898715.1 uncultured Prevotella sp. | reverse complement strand
CATCTAAGTACATTTCGATCTGCCCCTTCAAAGCATAAAGGGCTGAGAAGACAAGCGATAGTGCGAGCGCGTGATAGATGGTTTTAAAGTTTGCATTCATAAATGCTTATGAATCAAATTCTCGATATTTTCAATATAAAAGAAACAGCCTTATTATAATCTCTATACATAAATATGGGAAGCAAAATTGCACCGTATTGTACCATATACTTTACGTTCGTCATACAACACAAGAGACGTTTGTAATAAGATATACGTGATAATTGCTTACGTAAATTCTTTATTATTTCATTTTGCTCCCTCGATCTTATATTGCTCCATTGTGGCAATTTTGCATCTAAGACAGAAAGCATACTGAAAATCTTTAGATAAGCATATTCATTCTTTATATGTTTATATAGAACAAAATCAGTCATTTTTCTTATTATCTGTTGAAAAGCAATAGCACGTCGTTCTTGCGTTTTTTGATTCATCGTTATAGAACCCTCACGAATCTTATAGATATAAGTTTCCTTATTTACTACAAGCATTGATTTTGCAAGACAAGCTAACTGGAAACTCCATAGTTCATCTTCATGCAAGAGTCCCTCTTCAAAGAACAAATGGTTCTCTCGCAAAAAAGAAGTATTGCATAGCTTTCCACAAACCATCATATACCATTTACCTTTGTAATAACTATGATTTATATCATCTCCACTCAAAATAGTATTGTCATTTAATAACAAAGGAGGTGCTGACTGCTTTGCTCCTATTGTTCTATATCCTCCGATTACAAAATCATACGATCTTTTGTCCAAAGATTCAGAAAGTAGAGATATGCAATTGGAAGTTATCTCGTCATCGCTATCTAAAAAATAAACATATTCTCCTGTTGCATACTTCAGTCCTGTATTTCGCGCAGCAGAAAGGCCTCTATTATGTTGATGATGATAAACGTGAAAATCTATGTTTCCATTATAATTCATCAGTTCCTCATTAACAACCTCCATACTATTATCAGATCCGCAATCGTCTACTAACAAGCATTCAATTTCTCCTTGATAGGTCTGGTTCATCACTGAGTGTAAACAATCTGAAATGTATGGTGCTACATTGTATATAGGTATAATAATTGTTATTTTCATTTCTACTTAGTTTGTATAACCATTTACGTTAGTACAATCCTTCAACCATGTATTGTAAAATGAGCTCAGTTTTCCATAACTATTATCAATGAAATATACTTTTTTCCCAAGCAATACAGAAAGAATCATAACATGCAAGCGCGTTGTATATATCTTCTTATAAGCACTCACAAATTTTACGCCCCGACTAGTCATCGACTTACGATAAACATAATATCCCAACTTGTGTTCAAGCCATTGAGCAAAAGGATGCAACCATGCCAAGTGATTATTTGCTTTAGAGCATAGCGCTCGACTTTTGTAGAATATACGTTCTCCTAACGTCGCCATTCCATCCATAGTTGGCCAATCACGTACGTCGACATTATCTTCATTAATGCTTATTTGCGCATTACCTAGTTCTTTGTCAATCCGTTTCAAGAAAAGTACTCTATCCGTTTCAGATACGCGCCATTTCTCAAGGTAGCTCAATGATATACAAAAAGCCATATCTGGCACAAGACGCACCTCGTTTCTGAAATGCTCCTTTGCTGTTTGATAAGATATGTTGTCTCTAACACAAATAGTTAATCTTTTCAACTGTGACAAACGTTCTGCATCAGAACGCATAATCTCTGGACTATCATAAAATATTGTGTTAGGCAAAATTACGATAGGATTATTAGGATAGTGTTCTATTGTATCCATTACATTGTCCCATGCTGTTCGCCACACATCGCCCATATAGCCACCACCTGTAATTAATATGACAACGCTTTCGTCCAAAGGATTTTGTTCATACTCATCCCATCCACATGTTCCTAAACACTTGTATGGGATGGACTTCAAAAATTCAAGTTCGCCTTCCCATATCAAAGTATCACCAATATTAGGATAATAGGGAAGTCCCCAAAGCACGTAATCATTGGTAACAAGAGGACTTATTTCCCTCCTTATAATTGATTTCAGTTCATTTACTTTGTCTGTATAATCCATCTTTCTTATTTCTTTAAGAGTATGATACTCCCATTGTCTGTATATTCTCTTTTATAAACTTTATCTGATAGGATATTGCCACTATTCCAACTGCTAAGGTCGTAGTAGCTTCCATAACTTTTACAACTCAATAAATACATCACACCGTTAGTAGCACAAAAATAATTCGCTTGATATTTTCTGAAGTTCATTCCTAAGTCCATCGCAGAATAAGCTGTGCAACCTACATTATATGATACCGTACCATTATGAACATCTGCGACATTGCCTCCATGTGAATAGCCATAAGCACAGTTTAAGCGTATTATATGTGTTCCATCATGAGCTGTTGAAGCATTGTTACTTTCATAAGCATTATGCTCACCATTATGAAAAGCTTTACACTCCACTTCCGCCACATGAGGAGCATTCAATGAGCCATCTGGTGCTGCATGATAGCTGAAACCATCATAACCATTATATGATGCTTCGCATCTATACAAATAATGTGTACCTCCTTGAATGCGCAAGCCACCCAAAGACAGTGCTTTACTTACATCTGCGTCATCAACCAATGAATTATTGAATTTACAACAGACATAAGTACATACTTTGTACGGATCCTCTAAATAGGCTCTTAGGCTTCCTCTGCTGCCATTTGCAAATTCTATATTATGAATAAACACATTACCAGTAACAGCAAGAGGGACTCGCCCCATATTGTCAATAACGACCCTACCTTCTCCGATAAGATTAACGTCAGATAGATGCGTATTACTTTTGAAGTGTATGCCTGATTTGTAGCGTCCCTCTAAAAGAATAATATTATGTGCCTTTGCTCGTAAAGCAGCCTCGATGCTATGCTTGGCCGTTTGTCTATTTCTCCCACTATAACTATCATCTCCTTTTACCGATATATATATGGTGTCACTTCCTTCCAATCGATTCTTTTCAAAATCATAAGTTGTATAAAAGTTTTCTCCTTTTTTATATATTGGAATCGAAGCCCGGAATTCATTGTCAAAGCAATGAACGATTGTATCCGATGATCGTTTAGGCTGATATATTTGCTGTAAGTCGTGCGGATAAGATCTTAAAAGCCACCATCGGCTTATGGTATGTCGGAAATGAATAATCGTAGTTCCAACAATTAGCAAAAGCACTACGGGGGGGTAAAATTCTTGACGCTCATTGTTATTTTAAAAATGTACGCTTCAACTTACTTGCAACACGATCAGCGAGCCTAATAGCTGGGTTTAGAGCTTGTACTAATGCAGGATCTAAATCATTACTATCTTCTAATTTTTCATCAAAAAACTTTCTGAGTTCTGGTTGCAACCAAGTTCCACCATCGGCTTTTTCTCTGTCACGCAAATAGCCATATTGCACGTCATTCAAGTGAGGAATAAGTCCCATACTCAACATGGCATGTCCATTATAGCAATGAGGGTACGGACACTTGCCTACAGCTTTATGGGGGAATGGTTTCTCAGGATGTTCAAATACATTTCCTAAATTCACACAACCATAGCATCCAGATGCTTCGCCTGTAGTTAAATCAATATAAGCAGACCATGCCCCAGCATAACAGTATTGCTTTTGTTTTTTACCAAACAACGTTTTCTTAAATTCCCAAAAAGAAGAGCCAAATGATCGCCATGTATTGTTATATTCTTCCTCACTCATCTGAGTCAGATAATCTATATTTGATGTTCTATCATCACGCAATATCGTCAGTTGAGGAAGCGCACCAAAATTCTTCATTGAGAAGTCTTTCACCTCTTCTATGTAAGGAATAAGTTCATCCGACGGAGCAAGTTCTATGTTTGCAGAAGCTCCTGCATCCCATATTTTGTGTACATTCTCTGCAAAACGATCAAGCCAGCCTTTACGTTTTAATTCCAAATAATGGAATGAACACTTAAATTCCAAATGTTTCAATAAATTCTTATCCCATGAAAGAAACTTTTCAAGAGCGTTTGTCACAGTCAAGTTAGTTACAACTTCAGCATAATGCCCTTCTTCTACAAGAGCTTTCACATATTGATCAAGATTCTTTGTAAGTAACGTTTCTCCTTCTGCGCAAAAATTCATAAAGCAAGCTCCACCAAGTCTCTCTTTAGAAAGGGCTTTTGCCACTTCGTGAGGGGTAAATTTAAACTGAGGTTGCACACCTTGGAAATGTACAGGTCGTTGCGCTATGTAGCAATAGTGGCAACGAAAGTCACATATAGACATTGGAATTTTAAATAGCAGAATTTTCTTCATCTTTTTTTTTCCTTATTAATTGTAAAACTTTTTTTCTCTCATTCTTATTTAACAGCAAATATCCTTCTAAACAAATAGCAAGAATAGCTATTATAGTTCCGTCTAAAAGGAATGATAGCCAACCATTTATCGGACTTAAACTCATAACAACATATGATAGTAGTCCATTCATCGCACAACAGCACAATGTCTGCAATATGTTTTTATAAAAAATAGCCCAATGCTGATTTAATAATTTTGCCGTATAGGGTAATATAATGATTAGCTGTCGGATGATTGTTAAAATGGTACTTGTACCTACAATGATGTACATTCCATATTGTGGGTAATACTTTAATCCACAATAAACACAACCTACATTTAATAATCCCATTAAAACAAATGAAAGAGAATTTACTTTCAAATGATTCGAAGCAGTAAAAACGTTATATAAGATTTGTGTTCCTGCAAATATCATAAAAGATAAACAGCCTAAGACAGAAAGTATTGTTAGCACTATAGGATCTAACGTAGGTTGCCACAATGAGTAAAAGCTAACGCCAACACAACAAAAGGTTACGATAGGAACAGATACAATTACTATTGATATCTTCATAGCCATTTGCAACTCTCTCATTACACCATCAGAATCTCCCCGTGCCCAGCTTTGTGTTATAGAAGGCGAGAAGTTATTATTTACAGTCGTTGCCAACTGTATTATGGCTGAAGGAATAGTCTTTGATACAGCTACCAGTCCCATTGCGTAAGGAGATATAAAAAGATTTGACAATAATAGGTCTAATCCTGTCAGTAACAAATGTCCACATTGATTAACTGAATTCCAAATTCCAGACAGAAGCATTTCCTTAACAGCTTCCCATGAAAAGTAATGCTTTCCAAAATGTATTTCAGGTAACAATTTATCCTGATAATACACATAGGCAGGAAGCAGCAATACAGATAATACAACTGCGATAAATGAAACATAGAATATCTTTACAGGTAAGAAACTGAAAACGACGAGCAATAATACTGCATTGCAAATCGTTCTGATACAATTCAATATATTACTATAAAAGATTGCATTCTTCACATACATTGAAATCGTGTAAAGTGACGATATCATGCCTATAAAATAATTCGCAAAAACACAGCCAAACAATAGTTTTGCATCAAGAAGGTCCACATTATCAACCACGATAACATGATTCAATTTCATAGTTACCACGATAGCAATAGGCAAAAGCACTATGATTAAAGCCACATTTGCTATATATACTGACGAATAATAACCACGAGCTTTATCTATTTTTCCTTGATGATAAGCAACAGATACAAAACGAGATGCCATCGAATTGAATGCCGTTGTCAGCAATGTCGCATACATCACGAAATTGGATGCAAGTTGTGTATATCCATTTGCTTCAGCTCCTAGTGCCTTCACAATAAAAGGAGACAAAAAGAAACTCGTAGCAAATTGTACAACGACTGTAAACAAACCTGTTATAAGATTTAAAACCGTGCTGAATTTGTTAGACATCTTTGCTTATAGGGTGTGTTGAAAAACTTAATGCAGAGACTTACATTACAAAATGCTGATCTTTTGATTTTATTCAAATAATAGGGGCCCAACGCCGAAGCCCCTAACTTTGTAGCCGTGCTACCAGTACAGATCTATGTGTGTGATTTGATATTGAACGCTGTGATCTGTACTTGATTTATGCACAATGCCCCCGAAGGGAATCATGCATAAACTTCTTGCGATATTTTCGCATTTAGTTCTTTGGTTATGTTGAGACGTTTCCAGTTGGTGAACATGTAACGACCTGGTTTGAAATAATTCATGATGTTCTTTGTTGATTGGGGAGACAATCCGAATGATTGACCTACCTGTTGCTTCGAGTCTTTACTGATATAAGGACATGCCAAGAGGTCGAGAAGGAGCATGACTATCTCTGCCGTTCGTTTCCTATAAGTTTCTTTTGTGCTTGAGATGAGCGTACACGCCTTGTCTATGATGTACTTTTGCAATTCTTGATACTTCTTGCTGTTGCCGAAATAATATAAGAAAAGCGTGATAGAGAGTGCATTCATAGGAGGAAATACTTTCTTTTCTCCTTCATCCTTCTTTACATCCAAGTAGTCCTCAATTGCTGCAGCAGGCAGATGATACTTACTACGCATACTGCGGAGAGTTATCAGGAAATAGAGGGTTTCCAATTGCGTTTCTGGTCGATAATGGTTACATTGGAATACTACACTAATCTCATCTTGAATCTTCTTGAACACGATGACTCTTGTGTCTTCACCAAAACGCTTAATAATGACTTTGACATTCTTTTTATCACTATTTACATGCTTTTCGTGATAATCATTGTCAAGATATATGATGATAATGTTGAGCAAACCGACAAGTTTCAGCGTCGCATTAAGTTGTCGATTGAAAGAATAAATAAAAAAAGAAGAATCAAGAATGCCCTGTAGGAATATGGATAGCTCATATTCCATCTTGTCACGTTTCTTAGTTGCTTCTTCGATGACTTCGGATGATACACCTTTTACTTGGGATGCTAAGCAGAGTACCCTATAGATGCTATCATATTTCTTAAGAGTAAGCTCTAATTTGTTAGACATTCTGGCTAAAGTGTAATTGAGAACATCCTTGGCTTCTATGTTATATGTCTTCAGTATATCTTGAAACGATGAATTGAAATAGGCTGAACGGAAATACAAAGAATACCTCTTTTTTACAGACTTTTTTACTCTCTCTCTCGTCAAAGACGTCAGATGCATTGTATCTTGTTCTTTTCCAAATTCTTTGTCAGTGTCCTTCGCTTCGTCGTCTTCTTTTCCTGTATTGATATCATCTTCCTCAAAAGTTATCTTGACTTGATCTTTAATCAATTGGTCTATAGCTAACTTCGCTCTGGATATAGGCGTTATAAATGGTCGAGAAAAGTGCTCTGTCTTTTCTTTACTTATCGACATCTTATAATCATTCAGCTGGCGAGCAAAGCTTTCATTGGCAGCTTCAAGCACTTGAGCATCGTTGTAGAAGAAGAAATAGTCGTCTACATAGCGATAGCATTCATAATCCACATTCCAACGATATCCCTTATTCAACAAGTCGCGTTCTACGCAGCTATCAACATATTGAAATATTACCTCGGCAAAGATTCTAGAAAATTCAGGACCAATCACGATTCCATTAGTCTCGTTATAGTTCATCTTCTGCATGAGGTTATCCCATACGAGACCAAACGTTCCATCGTTGGGTATGAAACTTTGCTTATATACTTCTTTTCCACCATTTGTAGCCCATGCTATAGAATGAGAATAAACGCTATTGAAGCATGACTGGACATCAAATTTCTGCAAGTTTGCGAATTTCTTCTCTGCTCGTTGATATCGATAGTCATCATAGAATCGATAGATTTGCGTAAACTGTTTGTAGGAGAAGAATGTTTTCAGATTCTCATATTCATTAAAGAAAAGTTCTACATCATCCGATCGTTTGCCCAACAGCGTGTGATGTAAGCGATCCCGATAAAAGAAATAGCAAGCTACAGCATGAGGATGACGCAAAGAGAAACGGCTTTGCTGACAATAATAGAGCATCAGACTCTTATACTTGTCGTAAAAGTTCACCATCTTGATTTGATCGGCAGGATGGATTACAGCGAGTTCTCTAAATTTGCCCTTTTTATGCTGAATGCGATAAGTAAATGGAATATTGTGTTCATTCTTTACGATTATGCTATTCTTATCACATGACATGACTGAACCTCCTTTAGGAAGAAACAGCAGATCTAATATCTGCTTAGCACCTACTGATATTTCCGCATTCCAAGAAAGCTTTCCTTGAGAGAGGTTAAGGGGGTCGATAGAATAATTTACTCCATTCTTTACCAAAAAACGATAAAAGTATCGATTCGTGAATGTTATCGGCAATTCATAAGGAAGAACGTCTGAAAGCACCACTCGTTGTTTTTTATAGCGCAGCCTAAGCTTCTTCTTTTTCATAATTCAGCCACTTCATAATTTGTCTAACGCGTTTGCTTGAAATGTCATAGATTTTGCGCTCTTCCCATGCTTTCTTAAAGTCAAACTTTTGGATACGTGTCTTTAGTTTTCCAATAAAGGCTTCGCGTTCGCCTTTATTCTTAAAGAGTTTCTCATATGGATGGACTTCTCTGCTCCATAAATAGTCATTCAAATTACGAAGATTCTCCATATTGTCAAGCAGGTCATTGTTGTAATATATGCCTACTTTTACCCTGGATTTTGCATTTTGAAGTTTTATATTGCCTACGATTAGTTTTAATGCATCAATCAAGCCTCTACGCGCTACATGTACGTTGTGCTTACTCATTCTGTCGAACCTTGAGAACGCATTGTCTATGCGCTTATGGATTCGGTCTATCTTATGATGAGACATACTATAAGAGGCTTCGATTCCTTTACTTTTCTTCTCCCCTATCTTGGAAATTCTTATTTCATAGCCTAAGTAGGTGAATACGCTTGCTTCCGGGAGTGACTGAGTAAAATCAATAGCTATACCCTTTTCGGTTGTAAGATCTTTTAGAGTCAAGCCATACTCACTGAAGCGCTTCGATAAATCCCTATAGTATTGTTCTATGCTTGAACAGTCGGGAATATCACTCAGAATAATGACTATATCATCTACGTAACGAGCATAGTACGTTACTTCCATACGATGCTTAATCTTATTATCAAGATCGCGCATATAAATCTCTGAAAGTAAAGAACTTATAGCCACGCCACGCGGTAGTCCACAAGCATCAGTTGTAGTTTCATCTGCTTTGACCTTTACTCTCTCATATTCATTAAGGATAGCCTTGATAAACATTTTAGACTTATGAGACAGCAAGGTATTGTCCATAATCATTGGTAGCAGTTGACTATGTGGTATTGATTCGAAAAAAGAGGAAACATCGGCGCGAATTAAATAGAAAGGACGTCTCGTAGTGAGCAACAATTTGAGGTTACTCATGATTAAATGCCGATTGGCTTGCTTTACCTTGAACGTCCTTTGCAAATTATACTGCAATTGCTTCATGGCAAAGAATTGAGTATAATCTTTTTTTTCAGCATCGAGACGATAACCAGTCTTATCCCCAATAGTTATTGTAGCTAACTTAAAACGAAAGTCTTTGCTATTAACCAATTCTGCAAGTTTGCGTACATAGAGAGTGAGTTCTTCTTGCCTCTGCTTAAGGAGATTCTTCTCTTTTTCCCTAAGCTGATCTGACAATATAGCTTCCTCATCAGTCCATTCTGCACGTTTCTTCTTTTTAAGCGTATGCAGTTGTTCACGATTCGCTTGCAGTTCCTTAAGCGTTCTCACATAGCCTTCTCCTAAACTGTCCTTGGGGATATTACCTATTCGGCTTTCCCGTGTATAGACTATCTGAAAATTTCTATAAGAAAAAGTTTGGTCAAGCATATGATTACGTCTTTAAGAGCCAATCCTTCTTTCAAAATGAACCCTGGCACAGAGCGACTGATAACCATAGCGCGCTCTGTAGCCAAAGTTCGGGTACCACTTCAAGGGGGAACGCCTACATTTGGGATTCTAATCCCTCTCTTACAATATCTGCTAAGTCGTCGGGAAGTATTTCTACGCTCCTTACGATGCGAAACATTGCGTCTTTTAAGCGTTGCTCTTCTTCCACCAACTGCTTTCCAGAAAAAATCAAGCACCTGAAACAATACAATCGATTGAATATCTTATGTATGCTCTCTAAACTCAATGTGCCATCAAGATGACGCAATTTAGAAAGTGTGCGAGGATCTACTTTTAAAAAAGCGGAAAACTGTCGATTGGACTTGAAGCCCCATCTTCCTTGAATCTGACGAATTTCTTCGGCGGCAGTGGCGATCCACCGATTCGCCTTTCTGTTCGCCTTTTCCATCTTCCGCCATGTTTAGTAAAACTTCGCGCTTTACTTTGCAAACAGGCTTTCTGGAAGATCGAATGTCCTAAAGTATAAAGAAAAGACTAAACAGAAGCTAATAATGATGCATTCATGCATGCATCACTCGACTCTGGAAGATATCTATATTCGCGGCATAATCAACCGGCTGATTCAAATTATAAACTGTAAACTCAATAGATATGAGACTGAACTCTTCTTATACTCGCCGCTCACTGGCGATGCTTTATTTCCCAGATTGCGAACCGCGAAATGCGGTAAGACGGCTGACGGGAATGATCAAGCGATGCACGGAGCTGTATGAACAGCTTACCCGCTGTTCTTCGTTCGACAAAAGGCAGAATCTGACAATTCGTGAGACGCGCCTCATCGTGGATTATCTCGGTATTCCCGAGGGATGCTTTGACGATGAAGATTAAGCTATTATTATGGTCTAAATCATGGTACTCTAACGATGAAGATCGTTAGGTGCTAATGATGAAGACCATTAGATGCTAACGATGAAGATCGTTAAAGGGTAACGATGAAGACTATTAGGGTAGGCTGGTTTTGAACGCATGAAAAAGGGTGTTTGCCTCGCGCGCACGTGTATTATATAGGTGTGAGTTACGCTTATGCGATGATGCCGACGCGAGGACGCATCCACAGAACAGGGTGATGCCATTAAAACAGATTAAACATTAATCCTCAACTGAAATCATCGTGCAATGAAATTCATGATTAATTCATGGGAATTCATGGCCTAAGCAAAGCAGAAGAGAAGTATTAATGATAGATTAATGTCTGATTAATGAGCATTAATGTTCAAGCCCGCGCGAAGCGCAACTTAAATAGCCTACGATTCATGATTTGTGGATGATGCCGACGCGAGGACGCGTCGCCCCCGGTATTGGCTGAAAGCTTTTGTGACTCTTTCAACATTAATCTCCATTAATTATCCATTAATCTTTCATTAATCCTCAACTGAAATCATTGAGCACTGAAATTCATGATTAATTCATGGGAATGAATGACCTAAGCAAAGCAAAAGAGAGGTATTAATGATAGATTAATGTCTGATTAATGAGCATTAATGTTCAGAACAAGCGCGGAGCGCAAATCAAAGAGTCTATCTATTTTATGTAAATGCCGACGCGGGACGCGTCGCCCACCCAACAGGGAAGAACGCTCTTATAGCTAAAACGCTAAAAGGTTTGCTTGAATTTCTCACAGTCTTTAAACTGGAAATCATCTTCGACTCTCATGTACCAACATGCACAGACCGCAGCATCTTGCCTTACTACCTTTGCACTTGCAATCAGGGAAATACTTCTACTGAAAGCGAAATCACTTTTTATTAATCACTTAAACTCTTTAATCGTATGAGTCAAAGTTATGTAACTTTTGCCAAGAAGATTCCTCTTGGCGACCGCAAAGGTCAAATCGTTTACAACGTGCGTGCCGTTAGCTATGGTACTCTTTCTACAGATGCTGTAGCCAAACAGATTTCACAAGAATCCACGGCTACATCTGCCGACGTGAAGGCCGTGCTCGACCGCTATGCTTACTATGTGGTGGATAACTTGCGTAAAGGTTACGCTGTGGAACTTTTGGGCTTTGGCAAGTTGTACCTCCGTTTTATCACCAAGCCTGGTGTGACTGACCCCAAGCAGGCAAATGCTAAGCAGGTGAAGTCCATCGTGCCTGAATTCCGTCCCTCGTTCACTCTTGATCGTAACGGGAAGCGTACTTACGACCTCATTCCCGAACGTATCACCATTGTGAAGTTTAACCCGAAGGGTGAAGCAGAGGAAGAACCTGAAGAAATTGGTGGATAACCACTGAGGATTGGGGAGTGATTGAAAGTTGCTGGTCTGTCTGCTTGCATATGGATTCTGTCATACAAAAAGTCCCAACCATTCAACGACTTACAATCGCTCCCTTTCTTAAAGGTCTTTCGGCAACCCTCTTTCTGCCATGCTTGTGCGTAGCAATAGAGGCTTGCTACCTATCTTCTATTTTTTAAAAAACATACTACTATGTCAGAAAACAAATCTAGCAGACTATCGTGGATGCAAATCCTCAACGCCGTGATTCAAGCCGTCGTTGCCGCGCTAACGGCATTAGGCGTAAGCAGTTGTACACCTATTATTGCTTCTCTATTATGACAGACGAGAGCTTTCCTATGACCATCAATGAAGAGAGCGTGCGCAATGAACACGCGCTTCTCACCAAAGTGGAGAATAGCAGCATGATGCGTTCTGCTAAAAGCATACGCTTTCTCGTACTCCATTGCTCTGCAACTCGCTGCAATCAGAACTATAGCGTAGACCAATTGATGCGCGACCACAAACGACGCGGATTTCGCACCATAGGATACCACTTTTACATTCGTCGTGACGGAACACTCACGCAACATCGCAAACTTCTCGAGGTAGGGGCTCATGCTCGCCCTTACAACCGTTGTTCAATCGGCATTTGCTATGAAGGAGGATTGGACGAGAAAGGACGTTCCAAAGACACACGTACCGCCCGACAGACTGTTTGCATTACAGAATTGCTTAAGAAACTCCACAAATTATTCCCCAATGCTCGAATCGTGGGGCATCGTGATCTGCCTGGCACTACCCCGAAGGATTGTCCTTGCTTGGATGCTCAGAAGGTGTTTGGGTGGATCGGGAAAATTTAAGTGAATGGTACAGGGGCGCTTGCGTCTCTGTACTTTTTACTATAATAGGGGCTTTTGCTGCGCGGGGTTTGGACTTTTATGGTCATGAATTATCCATGAATTGTCCGTGAATTTGGCGCTGCGCGCGGACTTGAACGTGTAATTACCATTAATTGAACATTAATTTTTCATTAATTCTAAGTTTCGATCATCGTGCAATGAAATTCATGATTAATTCATGATTAATTCATGGGAATTCATGACCTTAGCAAAACAGAAAGAAGTTTTAATGAATAAATTAATGTCTGATTAATGAGCATTAATGTTTAATACTCGCGCGGAGCGCAAATCACAGAATTTGATAAATTTATGTGAATGCCCACAGAACTAACGAATTGCATTGCAGCATTCATCCGTTAATACCATAGTACTGGCTATACCATTCTGCAAATTTGCGGAGGCCTTGGCGTAGACTTGTATTGGGCTTGAAACCGAAGTCTTGCTCCAACGGAGTGGTGTCGGCGTAGGTCACGGGGACATCACCAGGCTGCATCGGCACGAGATCCTTGTGTGCTTCAAAGTCGTAGTCTTGGGGAAGAACTCTGGCACGCAGAAGTTCCTCTTGGAGGATGGTGACAAAGTCGAGGAGATTCTCGGGATGATTGTTTCCGATGTTGTAGACCTTATAAGGAGGAATGGGAAGACCATCCTCGCCTGTCTGCTTCTCGGGAGCGTGCTGCATGATGCGCACTACGCCCTCCACGATGTCGTCCACGTAAGTGAAATCGCGCTTGCAATGGCCGTAGTTGAAGATTCGGATGATTTCACCTTTTACTAATTTGTTGGTGAAGCCGAAGTATGCCATATCGGGACGACCTGCAGGGCCATAGACGGTGAAGAAGCGGAGACCTGTAGAGGGAATGTTGTAGAGTTTAGAGTAGGCATGCGCCATCAGTTCGTTGCTCTTCTTGGTGGCTGCATAGAGGCTGACGGGATTGTCCACTTTGTCGTCCGTGGAATACGGAACCTTTTTATTGGAACCATAGACGGATGATGAACTTGCGTAGACAAGATGCTCTACTTCGTGGTGACGACAGGCTTCGAGAATGTTGTAGAACCCTATGAGATTGCTCTGGATGTAAGCATCGGGATTGGTGATGCTATAGCGCACGCCAGCTTGAGCAGCAAGGTTGACGACTACGGCGATGTCGTTTTCCGTAAAAATCTTTTCAACTGCTTCCTTATCGGCGATGGAGGCATGCACGAACGTCCAATCACGCTGCAGAGCCTCGATTTCCTTCAATCGCTCGTATTTGATATTAACGTCATAATAGTCGGTGATGGAGTCAATACCGATCACTTTGACGTCCCGCACATCGCGGAAGAGTCGCTTCACGAGGTTACTGCCGATAAAGCCTGCAGCACCCGTTACGAGCACGGTCTTGCCCTCAAGGCTCACATTGTATGTTACCATAGTCTTAGTCTCTTCTGAAAATATCGCGTGTATACACCTTTTCTTCCACATCCTTTAGGCAGTCATCAAAGCGGTTGGCCACGATGGCCTTGCTCTGTGCCTTAAAGTCGTCGAGATTGTTCACGACGCGGCTGCCGAAGAAGGTAGTTCCGTCTTCAAGCGTGGGTTCGTAAATGATAACTTCTGCGCCTTTGGCTTTGATGCGCTTCATAATGCCCTGAATGGCGCTCTGGCGGAAATTGTCGGAGTTCGACTTCATCGTCAGGCGATACACTCCAATGACACACGCATGCTCTTTCGAAGCATCCCATTGGCCGTTCTCACCATAGTAGCCCGCTTTGCGCAGCACGGCATCGGCAATGTAATCCTTGCGGGTGCGGTTGGACTCAACGATGGCCGACATCATGTTCTGCGGCACATCTTGATAGTTAGCAAGAAGTTGCTTGGTGTCCTTAGGTAGGCAATAACCACCATAACCAAATGATGGATTGTTGTAGTGCGTGCCGATACGCGGGTCGAGCCCTACACCTTCTATGATAGCACGAGAGTCAAGGCCTTTCACCTCGGCATAGGTATCAAGTTCGTTGAAGTAGCTCACGCGAAGGGCCAGATAAGTATTGGCAAAGAGTTTTACTGCTTCGGCTTCCTTCATGCCCATAAAGAGCGTAGGGATGTCTTCCTTGATAGCTCCTTCTTGCAAGAGGGCAGCAAATGTTTGGGCAGCTTCTTTCAATCGCTCTACATCTGTGACCGCCTCGATGGCTTTGTTTTCTGCCTCATGGTCGGGCAGATTGATCATCTTGGGATAGCCCACGATGATGCGGCTTGGATAAAGATTGTCATAGAGAGCCTTGCTTTCACGAAGAAACTCTGGTGAGAAGAGGAGGTTGAACTCCTTGACGCCCCGCTGCGCATACTTAAGATATAGGCTGCGCGTGTAGCCCACGGGGATGGTCGATTTGATGACCATCACGGCACTGGGGTTGACTTCGAGCACGAGGTCTATTACCTCTTCTACGTGACTCGTGTCGAAATAGTTTTTCACTGGGTCGTAGTTGGTAGGAGCGGCTATCACCACGAAATCGGCATCGGCGTAAGCCTTGCGTCCATCGAGCGTAGCTTCGAGCTTGAGAGGCTTCTCAGCCAAATACTTCTCGATGTAATCGTCCTGAATGGGCGAGATGCGATGGTTAAGTTTGTCCACCTTTTCGGGAATGACGTCTACTGCCGTCACGTGATGGTGTTGCGACAGCAAGGTGGCTATGCTGAGTCCTACGTAGCCCGTACCGGCTACGGCAATACGGATATCTTTGAATTCTCTCATAATAATAGATATATGGAGTTTATTCTCGCCGAACATGGCAAGTCAACGAGATAATAAAGCGAACAATCAATTTAGTACTTATCCCATAGGGCGAAGTCCGAGAGGAGTATTAATGAAAGATTAATGTCTGATTAATGAGCATTAATGTTCAAAACTCGCGCGAAGCGCAAATCACTGAATTTGATAAGTTTATGTGAATGCCGACGCGAGACGCGTCGCTCCCAGTACTGGCTGAAAGCTATTGTGATTCTTTCAACATTAATCTCCATTAATTATCCATTAATTTTTCATTAATCCTCAGCTGAAATCATCGTGCGAGGAAATTCATGATTAATTCATGGGAATTCAAGACCTAAGTCATTCTCTGAAGTTTGTCCGAGAGGAGTATTAATGAAAAATTAATATCTGATTAATGAGCATTAATGTTCGAAACAAGCGCGAAGCGCAAATCACAGATATTGATATTTTATGTGAATGCCGACGCGAGACGCGTCGCCCACAGAACAGGGTGATAGCTATGGAGAGTCACAAATTACCATGACTTATCCATTAATTCTTCAACAAATATCATTGTACTAAGAAATTCATGATTAATTCATGGGAATTCATGACCTAAATCATTCTCTGAAGTTTGTCCGAGAAGGAGTATTAATGAATAATTAATGTCTAATTAATGAGCATTAATGTTCAAGACAAACGCGAAGCGCAAATCACAGATATTGATATTTTATGTGAATGCCGACGCGGGACGCGTCGCCCACAGAACAGGGTGAAAGCTATGGAGAGTCACGAATTACCATGAATTATCCATTAATTCTTCATTAATTCTTCAACAAATATCATTGTACTAAGAAATTCATGATTAATTCATGGAAATTCATGACCTAAATCATTCTCTGAAGTTTGTCCGAGAAGGAGTATTAATGAAAGATTAATGTCTGATTAATGAGCATTAATGTTCAAGGCAAGCGCGAAGCGCAAAGTAATACTCTATTTTAGTCTTAACCGACAACTTCTATCAGATTGCGAGCTACTTCGATGGTGGCGCCAGAGATATACTTGATCTCGCAGCCGATAATAACGGTCTCTTTCTTGGTGCGCTGCACGTAGGCTTCTAAGCCTTGCATAGGGCCGCCTATGATGCGTACTTTCTGTCCTTTCTTCAGCGGGCCTGTATAGGTGGAGATGGGCAGACACGAACGATCTACAAATGCACGATAGTTGTCCATCTCTTCATCGGGAATACGATAGATCTCTCGATGGCCGGGCATGGTGAGCATCTTGTATACGTCGGAACGAAAACGGATCTCGTTAACCTTGCTGGGGGAGATATGACAGAATATGAAGGTGGAAAGGAATACTTTCTCTACCTTCTTGCGCTTGTTGGTGCGCTTATTGAGCACTACATTCTTGACGACAGGAACCCATGACTCAAACCATATGCCCTTCTGCTTCAAATCGTCTTGAATATAGGAGGCAATGCGCTTTTCACAATTCATTCTCACTACTGCCACATACCAGCCCAAACTCGCTGGTTTTAAAAGACTTCCAGTAAGTTCTTGTACGGCAGATTCTTGGATTTTGAGCACGGCTTCGCCGTCGTCCCCTGTAATAGTGGACGTTACGGTCGGTGGTATGTTAGACGTCTCCATTCGTGAGAAATAGCGTGTTCGTATGGTGGACGAATACCTATAACTCTTGGTAAGAGATATAGA
>CALEKA010000111.1 GCA_937898715.1 uncultured Prevotella sp. | reverse complement strand
GGGATACCCAGGGCGATGCCCTGGGCTATGGAATTCATTGGGCTTTCAGCCCGCCCATTCTAAATCCGAAACATCAGTACTTTATACTTAATACTTACACGTGACATATTCCGTCAAGACTAGTCTCGACGGAATATGTCACGTGTATATACCTTCTCCTTCACATCGTCAAGGCAAGTATCGTAGCGATTGGCTATGATGGCATGGCTCTGCGCTTTAAAGTCGGCAAGGCGGTTGACCACACGGCTACCAAAGAAGGTCGTACCATCTTCGAGCGTAGGCTCATAGATAATCACCTCTGCACCCTTCGCCTTGATACGCTTCATAATACCCTGAATGGCCGACTGGCGGAAATTGTCGGAGTTCGACTTCATCGTCAGTCTGTACACACCCACCACGGGAGGATTGGAGGCAGCCCCCGCTGCATCGTATTCATTGTTTTGTGAATAACCATACCATCCCGCCTTGCGAAGCACAGCATCGGCAATGTAGTCCTTACGAGTGCGATTGCTCTCTACGATAGCCTCGATAAGATTCTCGGGCACATCCTGATAGTTGGCAAGGAGTTGTTTCGTGTCCTTCGGCAAGCAGTAGCCACCGTAGCCAAAGGAAGGATTGTTGTAGTGCGTACCGATGCGCGGATCAAGCCCCACGCCCTCAATGATGGCACGCGAATCGAGGCCCTTCACCTCGGCGTAAGTATCGAGTTCGTTGAAGTAACTCACGCGGAGCGCCAAGTAAGTATTGGCAAAGAGCTTCACAGCCTCAGCCTCCTTCATGCCCATGAAGAGCGTATCAATATTCTCCTTGATAGCACCCTCCTGCAGCAAGCGAGCAAAGGTCTGCGCGGCTTGACGCATTTCTTCCACGTTCGTCACCGACTTGATGGCATTATTCTCAGCCTCAAACTCAGGTTTGTCGATAAGTTTGGGGTAACCCACAATGATGCGGCTGGGGTAAAGATTATCGTAGAGCGCCTTGCTCTCACGGAGAAATTCGGGCGAGAAGAGCAGATTGAACTTCTTCACACCGCGCTGCGCATATCGCTGATAGAGCGAGCGAGTATAGCCCACAGGTATGGTGCTCTTGATCACCATCACAGCGTCGGGATTGACCTCAAGCACGAGGTCGATCACCTCCTCCACGTGGCTAGTGTCGAAGTAGTTTTTCACCGGATCGTAGTTGGTAGGCGCAGCTATCACCACGAAGTCGGCATCGGCATAAGCCTTGCGTCCGTCGAGCGTAGCATTGAGGTTGAGCCGTCCGCTTGCCAAGTACTTCTCGATGTATTCATCTTGTATGGGCGAGACGCCACGATTGATCTTCTCCACCTTCTCACTCACAACGTCGACAGCCGATACGTGGTGGTGTTGCGATAGCAAGGTGGCAATGCTTAAGCCCACATAGCCCGTGCCTGCCACAGCTACTCTAATATCTTGAAATTCACGCATAGTGTGTATTGTATTTTTTTCTTAGAAAGTTTATGAGGGTAATATAGGAGGTCTAGGATACCTAGATTTTCTAGGACACCTAGATTTTCTAGGACACCTAGAACACCTAGAACACCTAGAAAAACCTAGAAAATCTTACCTCTCAAAGAATCGCGGCTCGCGCTGCAGAAGCTCGACGATGCCAGCGGGCGGACGCTGATTGAGGAGTTCGTGTTTCATCCAGTCCATGTAGGGCGCCACGTGAGCAAAGAATTGGTGATAACCCTGACAGAGATAATTGAGACCAGGCTCACCATCAGCAGTACGGCAGAAGCGATTCTTCGGACACTCACCATTGCAGGCAAAGAGATACTGACACTCGCGACACTGGCGCGGAAGCGACGTTTGCTTAGCCTGCCCGAAGGCGCGCTGACGCGGAGAGTACATCATGTCGATGAGCGACTGCGTGCGGATATTGCCCAGTTTGTATTGCGGAAATACGAAGTGGTCGCAACTATACACGTCGCCATTCCACTCTATCGCTCCCGCATGACCACACGTCTTGGCCAAGGTGCAGATGCCTGGCTGCTGCCCCATCCAGTTGGCCAGAGTAGAGTCGAAGAGCTGCACGAAATAGTCGCCCACATCGTGACGCACCCATTCGTCGAAGATGGTACAGAGGAACGTGCCCCACTGCTCTGGCGTGACGCTCCACTCCATCATGCCCCCCGTGCCCGCCTCGTCGACAGAAGCCAGAGTGCGGCCGTCAGCATGAGACTGTAGGCGCTCTACGATGGGCGTGAACTGCAAGTAGTGACAGCCTATCTCCTTGAAGAAATGGTAGAAGTCGAGCGGATAGTCAGCATTGAAGTCGTTGACCACAGCAAGAGCATTCCACTCCACTCCGTGCTTCTGAAGCAGACGGATGCCTCGCATCACTTGCTGAAACGAGGGACGGCCTCCGCGGTTGCGACGATATTCATCGTGAAACTCCTGCGGACCATCAATGCTCACCCCCACGAGCCAACCCTCCTGACGAAAGAATTCACACCACTCGTCGGTGAGCAGTGTGCCGTTGGTCTGCAAGCAGTTGTCGATGCGATGACCTGCAGCGTGCTTTTTTTGAAGTTCCACCACGCGCTTATAGAATGATAGCGGGCGCATGAGCGTCTCGCCACCGTGCCAAGTGAAAAGCACGTCGGGCAGAGTCTGCGCTGCAATGTAGTCGTGAATAAACTTCTCAAGCAGTTCATCGCTCATCACCTCCTCAGGCGAGTCGGCATAGAGCTTCGACTTCTCAAGATAGTAGCAGTACTTACATGCCAGATTGCAACGCGAGCCCGCCGGCTTCGCCAGCAGATAAAGCGGAGATGAAAAGGGGGATATATCCATGAGCAAGTGGAGAATGAAGAGATTGTTCTAATATTTTGCAAAAATATCACTAAAACCTGAAACTACCGCCATCCATCGCCATATATATTTACATTCACCCTTGCTCCAACACTATATTTTACGTACTTTTGCATCATGCGATTGATAAAGATGACGGGCGGATTGGGCAACCAAATGTTCATCTACGCCCTTTACATAAGCATGCGCCGACACTTTAGCGACGTGCGCATTGACCTCTCAGACATGGTGCACTATCACGTACACCATGGCTACGAGATGAACCGCGTATTCGGCCTTCCACAGACAGAGTTCGTCATAAACCAAAAACTGAAGAAGGTGGTCGAATTCCTATTCTTCAAAACCATACTCGAGCGCAAGCAAGGCGGACGCTTAGAGCCCTACTTCGGTAAGCACCGATGGCCCCTGGTCTACTACAAAGGATTCTACCAGAACGAGCGCTACTTTGCCGACTGCAAAGACGAGGTGCGCCAAGCCTTCACCTTCGACATGAAGCAAGCCAACGAGCAATCACGCCTCATGGCACGAGCCATAGAGCAAGACGTTCACGCCGTTTCGTTCCACGTGCGCCGTGGCGACTATCTACTTCCCAAGCACTGGGCCAACTCGGGTAGCGTGTGCGGCCTCAGCTACTATCGACGCGCCGTGGAGGAAATGAAGCGACGCGATCCCGAAGCCCACTTCTACGTATTCTCCGACGGCATGGATTGGGTACGAGAGAACATCGACCTTCCAGCCGACACCGTTTTCGTCACCCACAACCAGGGCGCCGACAGCTGGCAGGACATGATGCTCATGACTCACTGCCGCCACAACATCGTGTGCAACTCCACCTTCAGTTGGTGGGGAGCATGGCTCAATGCTCATGCCGACAAGATAGTCATCTGCCCCGACCACTGGTCGGCCTCGGGACCTGCGTCCGACGTGGTTCCAGAAGAGTGGATACAAGTAGCCTCGAAGGAATAATAGACCTTGCCCTTGCCTATGGACAGACACGCTTTCCTCATCATGGCTCACAACGAGCCCGAGATCCTAACAGCGCTCTTACGCCAGACCGATGCTCCAGGCTTCGACGTATACCTCCACATCGATGCGAAGGCACTCGACTTGCAGCAGCGCTTCGCCCACTACGCACCGAGCCGAGGAGGCTTCTACCTCCTACCCTCCCCCATCGACATCCGATGGGGAGACATCAGCCAAGTGGATGCCGAAATGCTTTTGCTCCGCACCGCTACTGCAAACGGTCCCTACCACTACTACCACATCATTTCAGGCACTGACTTGATGCTCAAGAGTACACAAGCCTTCCGCGAAGCATTTGCAGCCGATCCACACAAGGAGTACGTCAACTTCTGGACTTCACCCTCACACCTACGCGACTTGAAGCGAAAAGTGACGCGTTACTACTTCTTCACACGCCATCTGAAGGACAAGGGATCGCTCATTCATGCCCTCACATCACCCGTGCGCAACCTTGCGCTCACCGCACAGAAGATCACGGGCTTCCGCCGACGTATGCCCCGCGGCATTGAGTTTTGCAAAGGAGGAAACTGGGCAAGCATCACCGAGAACTTTGCCCAATATTTACTCCTGCACGAACCGAAGTTTCGACACAGACTGCTACACACGCTCTGCCCCGACGAAATATACAAACAGACGTTGCTCTGGAACTCTCCATTTAAGTCCAACATCTGCAACGCGCTTACCGAAGAAGCCGAGCCGTCCACGCTCCGCAAGATTGATTGGCACCGCGGCTCACCCTACACTTGGCAGACCACCGACTACGACGAACTCATAAGTAGTTCCGCCCTCTTTGCCCGAAAATTTTCTTCCCAACACATCGATCTCGTAAAGCGCATCATCGAACACACCCGCGCCGACGATGCTCCGACTCCTTAAGTAAATCATATACACGCCTATATATATGAGTCCTAAATTGGTTTCTGTTATCATCCCCGTATACAATGCCGAGTCCTTCGTGGCCGACACCATCAAGAGCGTATTAGCCTCAAGCTATACAGACCTTGAAGTGGTGTGCATCGACGACGGATCTACCGATCGTTCGCTCAAGATCCTCCACCAATGCTCTGAGACTGACAGCCGCATACGCGTGCTCCATCAAGATAACACTGGCGTGTGCAGAGCACGCAACGAAGCCATTGCTGCATCCCACGGAGAATACATCCTGCCCGTCGATGCCGACAATCTGCTCCTTCCCAACTTTATCAGCCAAGCCGTAAGTCTGCTCAATGCTCACCCCGAAGTGAAAGTGGTGGCGCCCACTGCAGAATTCTTCGGCGAACGCACAGGACTTTGGCACCTCCCCCCATTCAATCTGAGAAAGGAAGCACACAAAAACATTCTCGACACTTGTGCCATGTATCGACGCACCGACTTCAATCGCACAGGCGGCTACTGCGAAGAGATCATTGCCCGAGAGGATTGGGAGTTTTGGATCAATATGCTTAAAGACGGCGGCGAAGTGGTGCGTCTGCCCGAAGTAGGACTCCGCTACCGCGTACAGAAACACAGCAAACGCGTGAGCGACCGAAAGATGAAGCACCACGTGATCGACGTGCTCAACAGCCGACACCCTGAATTCTTCGAGCGCTGGCTTGGAGGCCCACTCCGCTACCGTCGTTCGTGGTCGCACTTGATCAATACGATTCACCGCGCACTCTGCCCACGTCAGATCCACACAGAGCGTGCGTTCGATTCCATGCACAATTTCATAGCCTCACTACCCGTAAGATTTTCCCTGCCCAAGTGCGGACACATTATATATAAGGGGCGCAACGAGCTCCGCGAGTTTGATACGCAAGTAGGCCCAGTAGTAGTAAAATCCTTCCGCAAGCCCAACCTCATCAACCGCATTGCATACGGACTCTTCCGCCCATCCAAGGCGGAGCGCTCATGCCGCTATGCGTCGATGCTTCGCGAGAGAGGATTCGGCAGCCCTGCACCTGTGGGATGGTACAGCGAGCGCGGACTGTTTGGACTTCTCTTCGGACACAGTTATTACGCTTCGCAACGCAGCATGTTGCCCTATACCTACATCGACATTATCAAAGGACGCATCCCGCAAGCCGAACAGCCCGACTACCTCCGCGCCATCGGACACCTCGCCGGCCGACTCCACAATGAAGGCATCATCCATCGCGACTTCTCACGTGGCAACCTCTTACTGGGCCGCGACGGCAATGGCAACATCCAAGTGGAAATGGTCGACCTCAACCGATTGCGATTCCACCCCATCAGCATGGCAGAAGGCTTAAAAAACTTCGAACGACTTCCAGCCACCCCCGAAATGCGCCAATACCTTGCAGAAGGCTACGCTATAGAGCGCGATTTCGACATCGACGAATGCCTACGGCGTTGGCCCGAGACCGAAGCCATGGACAGCCCCGAGGCCAAAGCTGAAAGAGCTTAAAAGTTTTAGCTTTTCAAGATAAACGTAATCAAGCCACCATCTCCTTTATAAGAGACGTTGCCAACACAAGCGATGGCCGCGCAACTATAAGGGAGGGCACTCTACCATCTCCTTTATAAGAGACGTTACCAACACCCTTTAAAATAATCCTCTCCACACCTATTAATATGAATAAGATCCTAAGTGCTCTCTGCAGCCTACCCTCCTCCCTCCGCCGCACCAGACAGCCCAAGCTTATTATGACCTTGCTGGTGAAAAACGAGGAAGAGCTCTTGCCCTTGAACCTTGAATTTCATCGAAGCATGGGCGTGGACGGATTTATCATCACAGACAACAATTCTACGGATTCCACCCCACAGATTATTGAAGAGTATAAGCAACGAGGATGGGTGTTAGAGGTCATAGAGGAACATGCCACCGACTATAACCAAAAGCTCTGGGTGGATCGCATGATTCGATTAGCGAAAGAAAAGTATCATGCCGACTGGGTGATCAATGCCGATGCCGATGAATTCTGGTACACTCCTAAGCGAAATATCAAAACGGAAATAAGCACAACCCACGCCAACGTGCTGCGCTGCAACGTGCGCAACGTGTATCCCGAGCAAAACCGTCCTTGGACGCAATGGGACAAAACCGTGCGTGCCGTTCCCGCCGATGCAGACTTCGATCTCTCCCCCTACTCCATCTTTACACACCAGACGCATAAAGTGATGCATCGCACCGCAGGCTATCTGCAAATTTCTATGGGCAATCACAAGGTAAAGATGCTACCACGCCGCATCGCCGCCTCATCCATCATCGTATACCACTACAACATCCGCGACAAAGCCCACTTCCTAACAAAAATGATCAACGGCGGCAAGCAACTCGAGCAGCGCAAGAGCAAGCACGGAGGCCGTCATTGGCGCTACTTCTACGACCTCTACAAACAAGGACGCTTAGAGGAGGAATACGCTCGCGTCGTCGGTGCAAACATCCAAGCCGACCTCACTCGCAAGGGCTACATCGTGCAGGACAATCCGCTGCCCGATTGCTTCAAAAAGTTGCAATAGCCCTAAACTTCTTAAGGTACTATTAAATAAAATACTCTACCCAACATAAAAGCCTACTCACTGGAAGAGAGATCCGCATCTCGCCCTTCCTATGAGTAGGCTTTTCTTTATTATGTTTGTCTGCAGATGAGCGTGCTTCCGTTAGCCGATAATCGCCTATTCGTCTGCGAAAGAGCAATCTGAGCTCTACCGCTGCCGTCCGGCAGAGCTGCCGCTGCCGTCCGGTAAAGCTGCCGGTGCCGTCCGGCAGAGCTACCGCTGCCGTCCGGCAGACGAGCCGTTGTACATTTGGCAACGGAGAAACCACGGTCTGCAGATAAAAAAAACGATAGTATGGGAACAACGAGCATACTATCTCGGCATAATCCATACGAAGCACAAGGATTTCATAAAGCTTGATTAGCCATGCTAATACTTTACCAATAGACTTTCGTGGTAGGTGAAAAATAAAAATGCTTGTAGCGCTTCAAGTACCAAGCTATCAATTTGGTGTAAGGCTTCTTCAATTCGAAAATGTGCTTCTCCTTCCACGTCATCTTTTTCTTCTTATATTGTCGAGCTTGTATGGGGAAGGCTTCCATCTGGCTCCAATCAAGGCTGAGCGGAAGCGTCTCCTTATAAGATATTTCAATGTGTCTGCGCTGCTTGGCAAGCAACGATAGGGCACTTTGGTCGTGACGGTTCTCCACAAATCCACGAATGCATGGAAGCTCAGAGACTCTGTCCGAAATCAAGTCGAAATGATGGTGGCAAAGATCATACCAATCCTCTACAAAACGCAGCCCCTCTGCACACTTCTTTACTATAATAATGCCGCTTAATAGCTGTAACGACATAAGCACATCGTCATGATTGTAATGTCCCGTAAACTCCAGTATATCCCCCTTTGAATAATCCTTCTCCAAATAAGAAGATTGGAAGGTGATGAGAAAATCATCTCCCTCAAGCATCCGCATGTATTCTTCAAAGCGCTTCATGCCTTTTTCATTCCAATACACTCCTGCATCGGTATAGACAAGGATATCCCCCTCGTTCATCATCTGCAAACGCTCGCGAATCAGATAAGATTTCCACCGCCAATAGCCAAACCCACGCCGATACAGCCCATAATGCAACGAACGTAGATAGTCTGCAGGAAGGTCGTCCTCATTGAGAAAATACCTTTCGTCAAAAGGGAAATGCTTGGTGCATTCCTTCAGAGCATTCAATGCACCAACATATCGCTTGTCGGCAAATGAGAGAAATACTTTACGCTGAGACAAAGTCGCTACTTCCATATGGCAATTGTGACGATTGTGACGATTATAATCTATTTACTACGTTTGAACAAATCTTTCAGAAGAAGTCTCGCCGCATTGCGAAGAATCTTCATATCACGTTTCAGAGGCGATTCATAGCCCAAGGCGTACACTATTTTGCGCAAATACTTGTCGCGATTGCCGATGAGCTGATAGATCCTTGTGGGCAAGAGCTCCTGTCGCACACGCTCACATTCCTGCCTTTGCAGTTCAGCATGCTTTTCATCATGAGAAATGCCATTAGTATCAAAGTCGTCTATCACCATGTCAAGATGTTCATAGGACGCATCATTGATAATCAGCTCGTAAAACATCTGCTCCCAATCGGCAGCTATCTTGTAACTTTCGTCGTAGGGTCTTCTGACCAACTGCTCTCTGCGAATAAAAGTTGCTTGATGAGGCAAAGCCTTAAACATGAGACGCGCCACGTGTATCTGCTCTGGACTCTCTATGAACTTCAGCAGTCCTTCTCCCACCCAATATTCATTGCCCACGTAGAAATCTTTTCCTTGCAGCAGAGGGAGCACCCGAGAGAGCACGTCGGAAGAGTGAAAGCAATCACCCGAATTCATAAAATTGATATATTCGCCCTTGGCATGAGCAATGCCCTTATTCATGGCATTATAGATGCCCTTATCGGGCTCGCTCAGCCAGAAGGAGATATTCTTCTCATACTCCTTAATGAGATCTACACTGCCATCGGTCGAACCACCATCGATGACAACGTATTCCACGTCGGGCGTGAGCTGAGATGTGACAGAACGGAGCGTTTTTTCAAGTCCCTTGCAGTTGTTATAGTTGATCGTTACTACACTAAGTTTCATATCGTAATAAGTGTCTTTTGAGCCTATAGTCTCGCACTTTGAGCGTAATCGGCTGCAAAAGTAGCTCTTTTATTCCACTCAGCACAAAAAAGCGCTTGAAATATTTGGAACACACAAGGAAATATTCGTAACTTTGCAGCAAGATTGAGTGAGGGGCTTTCTTAGAAAAGTTCCTCACTTCTTTTTACCACTCAATAACCGCAAATGATTGACAAGAAAATTGTAAAGAATTTGGTGGAACAGTGGTTGGAGGGGAAAGAATACTTTCTGACCGACCTGACCATCAGCCCCGACGACCGCATCGTGGTGGAGATCGACCACGAAGAGGGCGTATGGATTGAAGATTGCGTAGAACTGAGCCGCTTCATCGAGAGCCACCTCGACCGCGAGCAGGAAGACTTCGAGCTCGAAGTAGGCAGCGCTGGCATAGGTCAGCCTTTCAAAGTGCTGCGCCAGTATGAGATTCACCAGGGCGAACGTGTAGAAGTGCTCACTACAGAGGGGAAAAAGCTGCAAGGAGTGCTCGCCGACGTCACACCGGAAGGCTTCACACTCACCATAGAAGAGAAGGTGCGCGAAGAGGGAGCCAAGCGCCCCAAACTCGTGGAGCGCACCATCCCCTTCACCTTCGACCAAGTGAAGCAGACGAAGTATATCATTGATTTCAAATAAACTCACACACTCTATCATAATGGCTAAGAAAAAGCAAGAAACCGTAAGTCTGATCGACACTTTTGCGGAATTCAAACAGAATAAGAATATCGACATAACCACCATGGTGGGTGTGCTCGAGGAAAGCTTCCGTAGCGTTATTGCCAAGATATTCGGCTCCGATGAAAACTTCGACGTGATTGTCAACCCCGACAAGGGCGACTGCGAAATCTACCGCAACCGCGTAGTTGTCAACGACGACGAAGTGGAAGACCCTAACAAGCAAATCTCTCTGTCGGAAGCACAGAAGATCGATGCTACCTACGAGGTGGGTGAAGACGTATCAGAAGAGATCCACTTCGCCGACTTCGGCCGCCGTGCCATCCTTACGCTGCGTCAGACACTCGCCAGCAAAATCCTGGAGCTGGAGCACGACGCGCTCTACAATAAATATAAGGACCGCGTGGGCGAACTCATCACCGCCGAGGTATACCAGACATGGAAGAGCGAGACATTGCTCATGGACGAAGAGAAAAACGAACTCTATCTGCCTAAATCGCAGCAGATCCCCCGCGACTTCTTCCATAAAGGCGACAACGTGACCGCTGTCATCGATCGTGTAGACAATGCCAATGGCAATCCCAAAATCTACCTCTCACGCACCTCGCCCGTATTCCTGCAGCGCTTGCTCGAGAATGAAATTCCCGAAATCGCCGACGGCATTATCCGCCTCTGCCGCATAGCCCGCATCCCTGGCGAAAGAGCCAAGATTGCCGTAGAAAGCTATGACGACCGCATCGACCCCGTAGGCGCCTGCGTAGGCGTAAAGGGTAGCCGTATACACGGTGTGGTACGCGAGCTCCACAATGAGAACATCGACGTGATCAACTTCACCAACAACATCTCACTCTTCATCCAGCGCGCCCTCAACCCCGCACAGGTATCCAAGGTAGTGCTCCACGAAGAAGAGAAGAAGGCTGAAGTATACCTCCGCCCCGAGGAAGTAAGCCTCGCCATCGGTAAGGGCGGTATGAACATCAAGCTCGCCTCCATGCTGACAGAGTATACCATCGACGTGTTCCGCGAAGTAGAAGGCGAAGAAATGACCGAAGACATCTATCTCGACGAATTCTCCGACGAAATCGACCAGTGGGTAATCGATGCCATCAAGGGCATTGGTCTTGAGACCGCTAAGGACGTGCTCAACGCTCCGCGCGAAATGCTCATCGAAAAAGCCGACCTCGAAGAAAGCACCGTCGACGACGTACTGCGCATACTGCGTGCCGAGTTTGAAGACGACGACAAAGCTGCCGCCGCTCCAAGCGCCGACGAACCCAATGAGCCTGCCGCTCCAAGCGCAGGTGAAGAAAGCTAATGGAACGGAGGGCACACATCGCCCAACTCTTCACACGTGGAGCACACATCTCTGTACTGCCACAGTAAAAAAGATCCATTCACATTAGCAACCCCTTAACCCCATTGCATGAGTATCAGATTAAATAAAGCAATCAAAGAATTTGGTGTCGGACTGCAGTCGATTACCGACCTCCTCAAGGAGAAAGGCGCCCCCGTGCCCAGTAACGACCCCAATCAGAAACTCGACGAGAAGCAGTACGAGCTCTTGAAACAAGCCTTCAGCGCCGACAAAACTCTGCGCAACCAAGCTGAAGAGAAGATGCAAGACCGCCAGGAAAAGAAGCGTTCGACTTCGGCCAAAAACCGCAAAGCTGAAGCTGAGAGCCAGGTGGTAGAGACCGTCGTGCCCGACAGTATGCGTCCGCACCTCACAGTAAAAGGCACCATCGACCTCGACCAAAAGCCCACCGCCGAACCACAAACTCAGAAAACCGCTCAACCCTCGGAACCCAAAGCCCAGGCAAAGAGCCCCAATACGCCTGACGCAGCAGAGGCTGCACAGTCTCCCGCAGCCCCTGCCCAAGCCGAGGCCAAGGAAGCAGTCAAGGCCGATGCCCAAGACACCACTTCCAAATCACAACCAATGACCCAAAACACTAACGGCAACAACGCACGTCCCTCCGTAGAAGAAAGAACCAAAGCCATCGGCGAAGAAGAGAACGGCGTGTTCAAACTCCACCCTCAAGCCGAAATCACAGGTCCCAAAGTATTGGGCACCATCGACCTGAGTGCTATCAACTCCAACACCCGTCCTAAGAAGAAAAGCAAGGAAGAGCGTCGTCGCGAACGCAATAAGCAAGGCGCTAACGCTCAAGGCGGACAGGCGGCAGGCGGACAAGCCGGACAGCGCAAAAAGCGCAACCGCATAGGTAGTGAACGCGTCGACGTGAACAACGCTGCCAACCAGCCCAAGACCAGCGGCAACAACAACGGCAAAAAGCGTCAGAACGGCAACAACGCTCAAGGCCAGCAGAACCGCAACAACCAGCAAGCTGGTGGCGGACAAAACGGCAAGAGCGCCAACAAGAACCGCAACCGTCGCGCCAAAGAGCAGCAAAAAGCTGAAGTAAGCGACGAAGACGTAGCTAAGCAAGTAAAGGAAACGCTCGCACGCCTCACCAGCAAGCAGAAGGGAAGCAAGGGCGCCAAGTACCGTAAGGAAAAGCGCGAACAGCAGCACCAGCGTGCCGAAGAGGAACGCCGCGAAGCTAAGGCCGAGAGCAAAGTACTGAAGCTCACCGAATTCGTGACAGCCAACGAGCTCGCCCAGATGATGGACGTGCCCGTGACAAAGGTCATCGCCACCTGTATGAGCATCGGCATCATGGTCAGCATCAACCAGCGCATGGACGCTGAGACCATCGACCTCGTAGCCGAAGAGTTCGGATTCAAGACAGAATACGTAGCTGCCGACGTGCAGGAAGCCATCGCCGAGGAAGAAGACAATCCCGAAGACCTCGAGCCCCGTGCACCGATCGTTACGGTGATGGGTCACGTCGACCATGGTAAGACCTCACTGCTCGACTACATCCGCAAGTCGAACGTCATCGCAGGCGAAGCCGGCGGTATCACGCAGCACATCGGTGCTTACAACGTGACGCTCGAAAACGGACGCCGCATCACCTTCCTCGACACACCGGGTCACGAAGCCTTTACCGCCATGCGTGCCCGCGGTGCACAGGTGACAGATATCGCCATCATCATCATCGCTGCCGACGACGACATCATGCCCCAGACGAAGGAAGCCATCAGCCACGCCACGGCTGCCAACGTGCCCATCGTCTTCGCTATCAACAAAGTAGATAAGCCCCATGCCAACCCCGACAAGATTAAGGAAGGACTGGCTGCCATGAACTTCCTCGTAGAGGAATGGGGCGGCAAATATCAGAGCCAAGACATCAGCGCCAAGAAGGGTACCGGCGTGAAGGAACTCCTCGAGAAGGTACTCCTCGAAGCCGACATGCTCGAGCTCAAGGCCAACCCCAACCGCAAGGCTACGGGTACAGTCATCGAGTCGTCGCTCGACAAGGGTCGTGGCTACGTGGCCACCATCCTCGTATCCAACGGTACACTCCACCAGGGCGACATCGTACTGGCTGGTACCAACTACGGCCGTGTAAAAGCCCTCTTCAACGAGCGTGGCGCACGCATCGACAATGTAGGCCCCTCAATGGCAGCCACACTGCTCGGATTCAACGGTGCACCGCAGGCCGGCGACCAATTCCACGTGATGGAGACAGAGCAAGAAGCTCGCGAAATCGCCAACAAGCGTGAGCAGCTCCAGCGCGAGCAAGACCTCCGTACGCGTGAAGTACTCACCCTCGAGAAGATCGGTAAACGCCTCAAGATGGGATCTTACCATGAGCTCAACATCATCGTCAAGGCCGACGTAGACGGTTCGGTCGAAGCCCTCGCCGACTCCTTCATCAAGCTCTCTACAGAGAACATCGTAGTGAAGGTAATCTACAAGGGCGTAGGTCAGATCAGCGAAAACGACGTTACGCTTGCCGCAGCCTCCGAAGCCATCATCGTGGGCTTCCAGGTACGTCCGTCACAGCAGGCCCGCAAGCTTGCCGAGCGCGATGGCGTAGAAATCCGTCAGTACTCCGTCATCTACGACGCTATCGAAGACGTCAAGGTGGCCATGGAAGGTATGCTCGAGCCCGTCATCAAGGAAGAGATCACCGCCAATATCGAAGTGCGCCAGGTATACCACATCTCCAAGGTGGGCTACGTGGCAGGTGCCTACGTGCTCGATGGCAAGGTGAAGCGCACCGACAAAGCACGCCTCATCCGCGATGGTATCGTAATCTTCACAGGCGAAATCAACGCATTGAAGCGCTTCAAGGACGATGTGAAGGAAGTGACCACCAACTTCGAGTGTGGTATCTCACTCACCAACTGCAACGACATCAAGGAAGGCGACATCATCGAAACCTTCCAGGAAGTAGAAGTAAAGCAGAAACTTCAGTAACGACATCTTTCTACTTAACATATCATACCCCCTCCTCCCGCAAAGGAAGAAGGGGGTATTTATTATATCAATAGCCTTTCACCCATCTAGAGTACCAGTCCTGTGGGCGACGCGTCCCGCGTCAGCTCAGCCTACGAGCGGCAAACTCCTCAGCCAATACTGGGGGCGACGCGTCCCCGCGTCGGCAGCAACAGCGAGCAAGAAGTAAGCCCCAAAGGGAGTGGGGGCGAAGTGTCTCGCTTCGGCCAGTCATGCGAGGCTCGATGCCGAGCATGACTGAGAGAACTCTCCCTACGCCGCCTCGGGCATTGAGCCCTCAGCGCCGTGCCGAAGCGAGACGCTTCGCCCCCACTTCCTTTGGGCTTACCTCTTATCTACCATCGAACGCGAGACGCGTCAACCACAGAACTCGCTGTGAAGCTATCTGATCGCGCTCAGCATATTAGCCAACCCATCGGCAGCCTGCTGCAGCGGTTTCGACACCATGCCCTTCATGAAGAAGTTCACCTCAGCACCCACCGTCACGCGCATCTTCGACTCGTATTCACCATGCGGCAGCAACTGTATCCACACGTAAAGCTGGATGGGCGAGCCCTCCGAAGCAAACTTCACACACTTCGGCTCTTCACGTTCCACCACGCGAAGCGTAATATTGCCCATAGGCGAAGAGATATGCAGAGCATCGGTCTCGAAAGTGAGTCCGTCGACATACTTGCGCACCTCGTCAATCTTATCGGCAGGTATCTGCTCCGTCATCTTCTGTTGCACTTCAGGATCGGAGAGGCGATCCTTGATGGCATTCAGACTGTTGAGGTCGGAGAAGCGGCTGTACACCACAGCTTGCGTTTGCGGTATGATCTTTACTTCACTTTCGTACTTTGATAATGACATAGTTCTACTTTATTTCTATTCTTTTCTTTAGATAATGTTTGCGGGCGCAAAGATAGCAATTGTTTTTCAATAAGCCGACTTCTGCTTCAGTCCAACGGTATTTTCAAGCCCTCGGCAATCATTTAACGTTCTGCCTTCTGCCACTTACAGCCGTGTGATAGCACCACTAATATTCGAAAAGAGGCATACCACGCATCAGCATTGCCTCGCGCGCACGCGTATACAGAGAGTTTTACAGTTCAGACATTCACATCTGTCACTTTTCGGTACGAATAGATTGATTTTCAAGCTTTTACAAAGTGTATGCAAAGTCATTTTGCCTACACTTCCCTTGTTATTTTGAAAAAGAGCCATGTGCCCTTTTTTATATCAACCCGTTACCATTCCGCCAACACGTAATATCAGACATCAGAAAAATTTCCTACCGAAGAAGGCTTGCTTACACCCCTAGACAGGAAAAATTAGGGGTGGGAAGAGGAAAAATTAGGGGTAGGAAGAGAAATGTAGGCAAAGTGCAAGCAAAGTGCAAGCAAAAATAGTTGCCTACACTTCACATTCCCTTGATATTCAATAGATTAAGCCAAGAAAGTGACAGATACTGCCATTTCAAAGCATAAAACTCTCTGACGTGCGCGCACGCGCGTACGCGTATAGAGTATAGGTATGCCCTGCCAAGATGAGAGATTGTTTACAGCCTTGCAAGCATTGTGGAAGAGAAGCAAATTACTTCACCACCGTGGCTCGGATAATGCGCACGTCGTCGAACGGACGATTGTGTTCATCGCGAGCAGCCCACTGTATGAGGTCGGCCACATCGTAGCCTTCCGTCACCTCGCCAAATACGGTGTACTGCCCGTCTAAGTGGGGAGCACCACCATAAGTGCGATAGGCTTCGCGGATAGCGGGGGTGAGGCGAATGCGACCCTGCGTAGTGGAGTCGAGGCGCTGCTGCATGGCATCAAGGCGATCGTCGGTAAAGATGCTACCCGTCACAATGTAGAATTGCGAGGCCGAAGAACGAAGTTCGGGATTCACATCCTCGCTCTCACGAGCTGCTGCCAAGGCTCCGCTTCGGTGGAAATGTTGCGGGAAGCGTATCTCGGCAGGCAAAGTATAGGGCTCGGGCGAATCGCCCAACAGCTGACCGGGCTGTGCATGGCGACTGGCAGAATCGCCCGCCTGAATCATGAAGTTGGGGATGACGCGGTGGAATAGCAATCCATCGTAGAAGCCACTACGCACGAGTTTCAAGAAATTGTCGCGATGCAGGGGGGTATCATTGTAGAGCTTAAGGCGGATATTGCCTTGCGTGGTCTCGAGCAGTACTTCATGCTCAAGGGTATCGGCCGTCTGTGAGGCTGATTGGGCTTTAATGCCCAGTGCTGCAGCGAAGGCAAACAGGAGGGTGAAGAGATATTTCATAAATAGAATATGAGTTGAAAAGTTTAGAAGTAAGATATGAGTTGAAGAGTTGAAAAGTTTAGAAGCTAAGATTATACTTCATACCGAAGCTTAAGCTAACTTTATAACCTTATAACCTCAAAACTAAAAACTCAAATTAAACTCAAATCTTGTCCAGCCCTTTAGTAAACTTCTTCCAATAGTACTTCAGCGGGTTAGTATACTTCAGTTGCTTCCAAGGGCGGCTCTGATGCGGACGATGGAGCACAGGGAGCGAAGCAAAGAGATAGTTGTGAAGCCCGGCTTGAAGGGATTCGTGAGAGATGGTCACGTCAAACCAATTCTTCTCGGGATTGAGCTTCTTAAAATCAAACGCTTGAAGCAGTGCGGGGGTGAGCAGCGAGCAGCAGAAACTACAGTGACGACGCGTGTCGACCACCTGCCCCTCCTGACCGCGAGCATAGAGGTAAGGATAATTAATCTTGCCCTCAGCATCGACCGTGACCGAGGCAGCAATGCCACACTGAGCGTGGCTCGTCGCACCATCTACAAGCCCCTGAAGCGTATCGGGGCGCACGGTAACATCGCTCTCTACGATACACAGTCCTGCCCCCTCGGCAAGCGCCTCCTGCTGCGAGCGCTGCAGTACAAGCAGATAGTTGGGCGAAGGATGAGTGGTCAGATCGCTGAGATTGACCAGTCGGAAACCCATCTCGGCAGAAGCTGCTTGAAGGCGTGCGGTGTTCTCAGGCGTAGAGAAATCGTTGTATACAGTATAGGTGTGGGCCACGCTGAGTTGGCTTCCCATCACGGCTTGGATGGTCTGCAGCGTAGTATCGATAGAGTCCTTTACGGGCGTGATGATGTGAATCTTGTTCATCGCAGATTGTTGTTCTTTACTTCCGCCAAGCCACAATGGCGGAGCGGATAATGTCAGTTATAACGCAAAAGTAAGCAATTTTCCATTAAGACAGACGCAAATCGACCACGGAATGCTATTTTTATGAGCGTTGCGGGCAGTATCGGCTCCATGGTACGAACAAATTGCCTCAGTACAGACACAGCGAAACGCTTTATTACTATCCATATATGCATTTTCTCATCAAAAAACCTTACCTTTGCTCCAAAATAAAGTACACATAGGAAAAGAAGTCTATCAAAATGACAGAAAACTATAGTCTGAGCCACCTAAAGGAACTCGAAGCAGAGTCAATCCACATCATCCGCGAGGTGGCAGCGGAATTCGAAAACCCCGTAATGCTCTATAGCATCGGTAAGGACTCAAGCGTAATGGTTCGCCTGGCAGAAAAAGCCTTCGCCCCCGGACGCCCACCCTTCCCCCTGATGCACATCGACTCTAAGTGGAAATTCAAAGAGATGCTGCAATTCCGCGATTGGTACGCCAAAGAGCACGGATGGAACCTCATCGTAGAAAGCAACATGGAAGCATTCAAGGCCGGCGTAGGCCCCTTCACCCATGGATCGAAGGTTCACACCGACTTGATGAAGACACAAGCCCTCAAGGCCGGACTCGACAAGCACCATTTCGACGCAGCATTCGGCGGAGCACGCCGCGATGAAGAAAAAAGCCGCGCTAAAGAGCGCATCTTCTCCTTCCGCGACCAGTTCCACCAGTGGGACCCCAAAAACCAACGTCCCGAGCTGTGGGACATCTACAACGCTCGCATCCATAAGGGCGAAAGCATCCGCGTGTTCCCACTGAGCAACTGGACCGAACTCGACATCTGGCAGTACATACGCCTTGAGAAAATACCCATCGTGCCCCTCTACTTCGCCAAAGAGCGCCCCTGCGTAGAAATCGACGGACAGCTCATCATGCCCGACGACGACCGTCTGCCCGAACAGTATCGCGACAAAATACAGATGCGCAAGATCCGCTTCCGCACCCTCGGCTGCTGGCCTCTGACAGGTGCCATCGAAAGCGAAGCCGATACCATCGAGAAGATCGTGGAGGAAATGATGACCACCACCAAGAGCGAGCGTACCACACGCGTGATCGACTTCGATCAAGACGCCTCTATGGAGCAGAAAAAGCGCGAAGGATACTTCTAACGCTCCCATCTCTGATTAAGCAAAATTCAAAAATTCTGTGGGCGACGCGTCCCGCGTCGGCATAATCGTGAATTCTCACCCCAAGCCGACACGAGACACATCGCCCACATTATTTCTGCCCTACCTCACCCTATCCTTCCCCTAACACACAAGCCCATCTCAACGCACTAAGAGAGCCATCATCATAGGAAAAGGAGCCAAAATAGATCCAAAAACACATTTTTTCAAGAAAAAAGAAAAAAACTTAGCGAAACATTTGGTAGAATCAGAAATACTCCCTATCTTTGCACCCGCTAAGCCGTTAGAGAACGGACATGCAAGAGATAAATTGCGGAAATAGCTCAGTTGGTAGAGCACAACCTTGCCAAGGTTGGGGTCGCGAGTTCGAGTCTCGTTTTCCGCTCTCGAAACCGAAGCGAAGCCTATCCATTCATTGCAACGGATGCTTCGAGCGAAAAATATTTTTAAAGACAAACTGGAGAGGTGGCGGAATTGGTAGACGCGCTACTTTGAGGGGGTAGTGACAATTGTGTCGTGGGAGTTCGAGTCTCCTCCTCTTCACTTGTTAAAGTGGGAAGCATGCTTCCCATTTTTTGCGGAAATAGCTCAGTTGGTAGAGCACAACCTTGCCAAGGTTGGGGTCGCGAGTTCGAGTCTCGTTTTCCGCTCCAGGTCGCTCGAATGGTGGAATGGTAGACACGAAGGACTTAAAATCCTTTGGGCAGAAATGTCCGTGCGAGTTCGAGTCTCGCTTCGAGCACATTAAGCAACAGCTGATTTGCATCACGCAAGTCAGCTTTTTTCATACCCCTCCTTGCCCCCGCCAGCTAAGCAAAGCATCTCAGCCCGTCATTAGCCCGTCGTTAGTCTATCATTACCTATCATTAGCCTATCATTAGCCTATCATTAGTCTATCGTTAGCCTATCGTTAGCCTATCATTAGCCCATCATTAGCCCATCGTTAGCCTATCATTAGCCCTAACGCCACCTTTTTCACGTCTCACCGGCCTTTTTCTAAGCAAAACATTTTGTCCATCGCGCAACAAATATTATCTTTGCACTACATTTTGCGCTTGTGGCGAAATTGGTAGACGCGCCAGACTTAGGATCTGGTGTCGCGAGACGTGTAGGTTCGAGTCCTATCAGGCGCACCCCGTGAAATCCTAACTGCTTGAATTTGAGCGGTTAGGATTTATCATCACCATCGTTACTTTCCCTATACATAATCGAGTAGGAGGTAAACACTAATCATAGGTGTTTATCTCCTACTTTCGTGT
>CALEKA010000110.1 GCA_937898715.1 uncultured Prevotella sp. | reverse complement strand
AATTATTCAACGATATTTGGAAAGCATAGAAACTGCTTTCAAGTCGTTTTACCAACCCATTCTTGCGTATTCCAGCCAGACTACGGCTTATCAATTCGGCATTGTCATACAAGCCGTTTGCTGCTTCTGGTTTCAAATAAGCAATAGCCTGATAACGAGCATAGCTCAATTTCTTGTCAAGAGTATCCATAGCGCTTTCAAACAGATTAGCCAAATGCTCATTCAGTTCATATCTGTTTTCGATAGGACGTTCAACCTTTGGAAATCCATTTACATCTTTGTTATAACGAGCTACACTTTCAATGTCGGTTCTTGTGCGGCGAACTGTCAGAGGCTTTATAACACGGTCGCGCACATGTTCGGCCAACTTCTTAAACTGTGTCACATCAAAGTTGGGGTCTTTCCTTAATTGTTGGAACTCCTTGATAAGAGGAGAGAAGAATGCGGTCAAGTTTGCCACTCCGTCTATCGTACAACGTCGAGGGTCTTGAAACAGCTGTATCTCATTGTAAATGTCGGCTGGCGTATTGTTCATTGGTGTTGCCGAGATAAGCATTACTTTTTTCTTATAGCCAGGAATATTGCCATTTTCTATGCGGGGCATCTTGCAAATTTCCTGCAGTTGTTCAAACGCAGCTGTAGTGTGTGAACGAAACTTGTGAGCCTCGTCCACCAATATTAAATCGTACTCATCAGCATTCCAATAGTTGTAGTTCTCTTCATCAAGGACCTTTGCTAAACTTCCATTGGAAATAAATTTGGCATATTTGTCTATCCCAAAATCTTTGAAGGTCGCTTTCCAGTTTTGTTCTACTGCTGGAGGATATACAACAAGAATCTTTGTCTTATCACGTCCATTCTCTATCAAAAACTTCTTTGCAATCATAGTTGCAATAACTGTCTTACCAAGACCAACGACATCTGCAAGAAAAAAGCCATCATATTTAATGAGCTTCTGATATCCCTCCACTACAGCATCCATTTGGTAATCGTACTTGGTATATCCCTCAGGCATATCAAACGGATTGTTGTCATCTGTTGCCAATACACGATCTGAGAAGTATTCCATAAGCATCTTGATGTACAAATCGTATGGAGCAACATCACCTTTTAAATAGGTCTTGTCAATGGACGTTTTCACATCTTCTGCGGTAATCTCACAACCTTCAGCTTCTTTCCATAACAATTCAAATTCGTCTTTGGCAAATTTTACATCATCAAATCGGTCAAGCTTGACATTGAACTCATATTGCTTATCTTGCGAAATACCAAGTCCATTGCCAGATAAATTGCTTGAACCAGTTATAGCGATGCCTTGGGAATACTGATTGAAATCATCAGGATAGAGTACATACAACTTTGCATGTATTCTCTTTGACGGATGAGCACGTAGTTCAAGTTTGCCGTCTATAAGGTCTTGAACCATCTGAAGCATACCACTCTCAACTTCCTTTGAGTAGTTAGAACGCTCTATATCTTTACGGATTTTACGCAAGCAATCCTCTTTCACTTCTTCTTCTGCACCAAAGAAAATCTTTCCTTGGCTGGCAGCTTGTGCTATATATTTGTCGACATCTATACCAATAAGCACTCGCACCTTATTGATGTGGTCTAAGAATGGACGCAAGGAAAAGTATCCTGATGCACGAAGAAAGCCAACTACAGCATCAAGATTCTTAATATGATTGTTATGTTGTAACACACCCTCAAACTCTTTCATAAGAGTGTTACCATTCCTATTCGTAAAGAAATTGGAATTATTTGTTGTTTCGTTCATGTTCATTGTAGTTATAGTAAGGTTTATTATTGTTTCGCCCCAGGCATCTTCTTATACACGAATCCTTCACCACCAGGGAAGTAAGCTGCAAACACTGTGCTTAGAAACCGTGCAACATCCTTTCGCTTCTTGCCAATCTTGAAGAAAGCGGAGCTGGCATAAGCCATGAGGTCGGCTTGACTGCATTTGGCATTGACGGCTATGCTGACTTTAGGTATCACTATCTGGTCACGCTCGGCAAAGGCAATGGAACAGGCGTTTATGGCCTCTTGTTCTTCTTTGCTGAATACGTTCATCTTCGCAGCAAACCAGTCGAGTGCTTCCTGCACTTTGTGTTGCTGCTCTTCATCCACGGCTTTCGACATTGCTGCTGCACGTTCCTGTTCAAGTTTCTCCACCGTGTCTTCAAGTACCGCAACCTTTTTCTTCATAACATTGTACTTCACCATATTTGCCATGACGAAGCAATAGCAACACACAACGACGATGAACACAAGCACGGCTTGATAACGTAGCTCGTCCACAATATCGTTCAGCCCTGCAATGTAATGGCTCATGATTGGCACTGCCATCAACGACAGTGCAGCACCAACATACATGAATCTAATCTTTGCCTTGTCGCTTATTGGCGATATACCCACAAACAAGGCAAGGACAAGCGACAACGCGCAGAAGCAGAGTGCAAGTAATGCTGTTCCCATAGTTTATTCTGTTTTATTGTTTTGTTTCACACACACTTCGTCATATAAGTCATCATCTTCATGAAGCAGATATTCATATTCGGTACCGACAAGGCTTTCACGGTCATACTCTTTTCTGTACTCCATGATATAGAAGCTAATTGTTTCGGGTTATTCATAGAAGAAGCTTCGGCAGACTTTCTTGTACATAAGCAATATGCGTTTGTCATCTGCAAACTCAAACAAGTAGTCAAGCATCCGGCCTACTTCATTTGCTGCTGCGTGTTTCCTCGCACAGAACTCCTCCACAATGGGAGCATACTCAATGGCTGCTCTCTCACGAATCTGTATCAGTCCCTTCGCCAGCTCTTTTATGCCAGCAAAAAACTCTTGGTAGTCTTTGTCTTTACTTATGTCATTCATAACATTTTAATCTTTTAAGCAAGCAAGCGGTATTACCTTTACTCCATCTGGACGTGTGTAAGCCATGCTTCCGCCTGTCATGACAATCATCAAGTCGGGTTCGCGCAGCGGAACCTGCTTTTCTGTCTCATTATGCACTTGAATGAGTCGTTTGATTTCCAAAAGATGTTTGGCTCCTTCTTCTATCTCCCGGCTGCCAAGTTTGCACTCTATCAGAGCATAGCGTCCATCGTCAAGATGAAGCACCAAATCGGCTTCCAGTCCGTAGCGGTCGCGATAGTATGAGAGATGATTCCCAAAGCCTGGAGTATAAGCCCGAAGGTCTCTCGCACACATCTGCTCAAAGATGAAACCAAAGGTTTTGAGCTGAGTCATCAATGCTTCTGGAGAAAGTCCTAATGATGCAATTGCAATGGATGGGTCTACGAAAGCCCGCTTTATACCACTTCGAATTGCTGTCTTACTTCTGACGGCAGGACACCAGGCTTCGATGTTGTCGATAACGAACAATTTATTAAGAGAGGTTACATAATCCTCAAACGCACTCATAGAAAGTGAAACTTCTCCAGAGGTTGTTACATCAGCTAACAGAGCCGTATTCTTTGCCAATGTTGATATGTTACGGGCATACGAACGCAATATTGCACGAGTAGTCCGTTCATCCCTTTGTACGCCATCCACTCTTGAGATATCGTCACGACAGATGGCATCAACATAGTTGCGTGCAATAAGTAGCTTTGCCTTATCACTCTTCATATTAAGAAATGCAGGCCATCCACCACGACAAGCAACATAAATCAAGTCTTCAATCTTCATTTCTGAAGTGATGCCGTCTATGTCTAAGTCTTTATTATCAAACAATTCTTTAAGTGAAATTTTTCCATTAGACTCTCCTGACTCCCATAGACTCATTGGCAACATCTTCATTCGTGAAATCCTACCCGTACCAGAATGATGTATTTTACTTCTGTCTACAACAGTAGATCCGGTAAGAATGAATTGTCCTGGAACCTGACGATTGTCCACCATAGTACGCACGGCATCCCAAAGCACAGGAGCATCCTGCCATTCATCTATAAGACGAGGAGTTTCACCCATCAACAACAAGGATGGTTTTGAGGCGGCAGTTGCAGCATACTCTTCCTGCATCTCCGTATCCTGCATCTTGATGACACTTTTGCTCATTTGTTCCGCAGTTGTTGTCTTTCCGCACCACTTAGGGCCCTCTATTAGTACAGCCCCGAAAGCCTCAAGACGCTCTGTCAGTTGAAGGTCCGCAATTCTATGTGAATAACTCATGTTTTAGTCGTATTCTTAATTATGTGTGCAAAGTTAGTGATATTCAGTCACAATCGCAAGCAAAAACTAATATTTGTGGATATTTAGTGCTATGAATTGTGCTGTTTTATTGCTAACTTTTGTGGTGTTTTAGAACTAACTTTTGCGGTGTTTCATTTATAGTTTTTGAGGCATTTCGTTTGTAGTTTTTGAGGTACGACATTTGGTATTTACAAGTAAAAGCACTACCTTTTAATAAGGTAGGCGGCACCTCGGAAATAAAAAATAAATGTGATTTATTTTTGTGTTTCTCTCGGTTTGCACTACCTCTTAATAAGGTAGGCTGCACTCGGGAATACAAAACAAAACTTCGTGTTTGTTTTGATATTCCGCTCATTTGCACTACCTTTGCAGCAGTTGAGTGCGTGTTTGCTTATCGGTGCTTATTTCCATATTTGACCAAGGTCAAACTCGGCTGCATTCGGAAGAGAAAACAAGTTTTCTTTTCTCTCGTTAGCACGAGTTTTGCAGCACATTTGCAGCACGCTCACGCAGATGGCTTGTTTATAGGCGGTGTACATTTCGAGGAGGTTAAGTATAGATATTGAAATTCTGATTCAGAAGAATTAGTCCAATAAATTAAAGGTGCATTGCTTTTTATTATGATTAGCAATACACCTTTTTTAGTAACTATACGTCTACAATTCAAAAAACTTGGGTATTCTTTTGGCTTTATTGATAACGGTGGCAATCATCAAAATAGGCTTTTATGTAGCTTTCCTTGCTACCATAATTTACAGCGACCCCTTTTATTCCAATTTCTTATTTTTTCGATTCTGTATGGAGAATCATTCACAAATTAGCCGCCATGCGCGTAGCAGAGGTTAGTACGCATGGCGGCTATGTTTAAAGGTGTGATAGCTGAGAAGGGAATGACTGGTGAGTCAGAATCCTCTTCATTGCTTTTATTGCTTGACTAGTTCGCTCTTCAGTTGATCGAAGATTTTGGCAGTTTCCTCATTGCTCGCGGATGGCTTGCTCCCAAACGCTTTCATCTTCTTGATAGCGATGGATGAAGAACCTGTATATTTTACATAAGCCACAGTAAGATAAGTGGTGTACGAAATCACTTCAGGTTCTACAAGAACTGCGATCTTCTTTAATGGGTCGACCATGCCAACTCTGTAATTATCCTTGTCAACGTAGACAGGGAAATATCGTTCCGAGAGAAATTTTGTTAGGTCATTGGCGTAGGTGGACTTTACAATGAGCAAAGACATGGAGAGTTGATTGTTTTTGAATCCATATCCATACATGTAGACCTTGCCTTTCCCCTGGTATCCAATTGTCGTAGATTTGTCAGTTGTAAGTGTGTAACTTGACATGGCATTCTTTACGTCGCTCTTTGAAGCGCCAAATGAGAGATAAGGCTCAGTGAAGTCAAATCGGGTGGCTTTTACTGTGACCTTGATCGTGCCAGCACTTCCGGTAATAGTGGTCGATCCAACGCATTCGGCAGTAATCGTTTGGTCTTCGACACTTGCTATTAGCGGGTTGGCCGATTTCCAATTACTTCCCGTGCCAATGTTGTGGGTCTCACCTGCCTTTAGGGTGAGACTTCCTCCATCGCGATCGTCTTTGTCATCTCCGCATGATGTGCATAAGGTAAATGAAAGACCTAACAACATCATGAGGAATGTTGCCGTAGTAAGTAAATGTTTTGCTTTTGATACCATTGTGATAAGTGTTTTAAGTTGATAATATGTTTTATAGATGTTATTCTCTCGAAATTAAGATGTGAATACATTATCACATGCCCACGAGATAAAGAAGGCTTTCTTTAGAGAAAACTTATAAAAGGCAAAGCGATCGAGTGGATATTTAGCCTCGACCGCTTTGCACGGTCATACAAGTTCTGTGGAAGGTGTTTGGTTTCTGCGTTTAGCATTCAGTCTTTGCCTTATCCCTTAATCACAGCCACAGGCAGCAAGCGGGTCTTAATCTTTACGAGGTCTGCCTCATTGCGGATCACGGTCTCAATGTCCTTGTATGCGCCCGATGCTTCTTGCATATCGTCTTGGCAACGGATGGCATGAACGATGCCCTGCGCTTCCAATCGCTCTATCTCCTCTTTCATGTTGAGGCTTTGGATGGCTGCTTTTCTTGACATCAAGCGTCCTGCACCATGAGAGCATGAGCAGAAAGCGTACTTGTTGCCCAGACCCTCTACGATATACGACGCCGTGCCTTGCGAACCAGGGATAATGCCCGTGATGCCTTCGCGAGCCAGCGTGGCACCTTTGCGATGAACGATCACGTTCTTCCCGAAATGATTCTCCCACGCAGCATAGTTGTGGGCAATGTTGATCATGGGTTCAAACTTGATGCCTGGCAGTGCATCGGTTAGGACTTCTTCTATGCGCATCATCATCAGTCGGCGATTGCACAGCGCAAAGTCTATGCAGTATTGCATCTCAGCCCAGTAGTCGGTGAATTCTTGCGTGCGCAGAGGTAGGAAGGGAAGCCCAATGCTTGGCGATACGCCCGAGTACCATCGTTCGTTGAGCAAGGCAGCCTTCTTATTGTAGTAGTCACCCACCTGTTTGCCCAGATTGCGCGAGCCCGAGTGAATCATGATCCAGAGCGTCCCCTCCTCGTCTTTTTGCAACTCAATGAAGTGGTTGCCTCCGCCCAAGGTGCCAATCTCTTTGAGTATGGACGCTTGGCGACGCTTTACAATCTCGAGCTTGTCGATATCGTGTCCTTGCGGGAGCAGGCGTTCGTCTTGTGCTTGTTTGTGGTGTTCCTTGCCCAGCGGGATGCGCTTGCGTATTCCTCGCATAATGCGTTTGCGAAGCACTTCGGTGGTGATGTCTGCCACTTTCCAGTTGGTCTTAACAGCACACATACCGCAACCGATGTCTACGCCCACCGCGTTGGGTATGACGGCGTCAGTACATGCCAGCACACCTCCGATAGGCATACCTTTCCCTGTGTGTACGTCGGGCATAATAGCCAAGTGATGGAATAGGAAGGGGAGTGTAGTAAGATTAGCAATTTGTTCCATCGCCGAATTCTCCACCCTGTCTGCCCATATCATGACGGGGCAGTCGTTGATCATTTTTATTTGCATATAGCTTTTAGGTATTTGTGAGGGCAATCGCAGTACATGGGAGTGATAGGTGTAATTTTCTCCTTCTGCCTCATGTCAAAGCGTTGCGTCTCGTAGTGAATAAATGGGTGGTGCGTATAGCTCAGCGTGGGCAATCGAGCGTTTCCCGGTTGCGAGTGCAAAGTAAGGAGGGTGGTGCGCAGTGTTTCTGCGTAGAAAGGAATATTTTGATAAAAATCAACGATAATATAGTCTTTTTTGCTCTCTGCGCAGAAACATTGCATAGAAAGCGCTACATTTGTCTCTGTTAAACCTAAAACATTTAGAACGATGCCTGCCAATAAGAATGCCTTGATACGCTATAAGACCATAGACAATTGCCTTCGCAATCGCTACCGCCGTTGGACCATCGACGACTTGGTGGAGGCTTGTAGCGATGCGCTTTACGACTGTGAGGGAATCTGCAAGGGTGTGAGCTTACGTACTGTGCAAAACGATATTCAGCTGATGCGCTCCGACAAGTTGGGGTACAATGCTCCCATCGAGGTGTACGATCATAAATACTATCGATATGCCGATGCCGACTATTCCATCACCAATATGCCTCTCTCGCAGAGCGATTTAGAAGTGATGCAAGAGGCTGTCGACTTGTTGCGCCAACTCGAAGATTTCGATCAGTTTGCCGAAATGTCAGATGTGGTGAGCCGCTTGCAGGACAAGCTCTCTATTACTCAGAAGAGCCGCCGACCCATCATTCACTTCGACAATGTGCCCAATCTCCGTGGCCTGCGCTTGCTCAGTCCGTTGTACAATTTCATTGCTCGCCGTCAGACTCTCCGCATAGGGTATCAGCCTTTCTCAGCGCGCGAACCTATGGTCTATACCATTTATCCTTACTTGCTCAAGGAGTTTCGTAATCGTTGGTTCCTATTCGGTTCGAAGACAACGGATATGGTGCTCTACAATCTGGCACTCGATCGCATCCAGTCTATTGAGCCTTGCGATGAGCCCTATCGCGATAATCCCGACTTTGATGTCAGTCATTTCTTCGACGACGTGATAGGCGTCAGCAAGAACCTCCATGCTAAGTCGTGCCAAGTCTCCTTTTGGGCCACCTCCGAGCAGAGCCAGTATATTAAGACGAAGCCCTTGCACCCCTCGCAGCAGTTGGTCAGCACCAATCCTGCCGACCATAGTTGTATCTTTAGTATTCGTGTGGTCATCAACTTTGAACTCTATTCAGTACTGATGAGCTACGGGCCAGGCATTCGCGTCCTCTCGCCACAGATAGCTGTGGATTATATGAAAGATAGGCTCCGAGAAATCACCGAACTTTACGAAATCGACACGGAAGATTTCTTGCATCATTGATTGTTTCGCTTCGCAGAGGCCTTAAAACGTATAATGACCATTAATCAGACATTAATTATTCATTAATTCTTTCTTTTCTAATAGATGATTAATGAACAAATTAACGTCTGATTAATGGTCATTATACGTTTTACCCCCCCCCCGCGCAGCGGAAGATAATCAATGTTTTAAAAAAACGCGCAACGCATTCAGCGTTTATCTGCCCCCTCTGGCTTCGGCACAAATCCTAAGATAGCTACCAAGCAACTCATTATAGGACTTATAATATTGAAGAAGCAGAAGGGCAGGTACACCAGCGTGGGTATGCCGAGCACCGTGCTTTGCGTCATACCGCATGCTGTCCATGGCACCAATACGGAAGTGACCGTAGCAGAGTCTTCAGTAGATCGGCTTAGCAATTCCGGACGATAGCCACGTTCAGCATACTCGTCGTGATAGATCGACACGTTCATGATGATCGATAGGAACTGGTCGCCCATAATCAAGTTGAGCAGTACACCCGAAGCCACCGTAGAGCATACCAGCGAGGCTGTACCCTTGATTCCCTTCAGTATAATATGCGTAATGCTTCTCAGCATGCCACTTGCCACCATGCACGAACCGAAGCACATAGCGCAGAGTATCAGCCACACCGTGCTGAGCATGCCCACCATGCCGCGCGTGGCCACAAGTGCATTGATGGCTTCAAAGCCCGTATCGATCTGCGTCTTCGAATAGCAAGTGAGCATCAGCCCCTCAAAGATGCTTGTGGCATTCACCTCCTTCTCGCCAGCAATCTGCATCAGAGCCTCGGGTTGGAGCACAACCGCGCAAATGCAAGCTGCAAGAGCCGACAGCAGCAACGTGATGAGCGAGGGCATCTTCTTATATATAAGGAATGCCGTAAAGAGCGGCACGAGCATGGTCCATAGCGAGATGTTGAATCCTTTACTCAGTCCTGTGAGGTACTGACTGATTTCCACATCCTGTCCGTTGTAGAACAGCCCTATCACGAGGTAGAGCACCAAGGAGATAACAATGCTCGGCACCGTGGTGTAGAGCATATAGCGGATGTGGCTGAACAAGTCGGCGCCCGCCATTGACGATGCAAGCACCGTCGTGTCGCTCATAGGCGACATCTTATCGCCGAAGTAAGCTCCCGAGATGATAGCGCCCGCCGTGTAGGGCTGTGGTATGCCGAGCGCATCGCCTATGCCCATCAGCGCAATGCCTATGGTAGCAATCGTAGTCCACGAAGTGCCCGTAATCACGGAGATAAATGACGAAATAATGCAGGCGCAGGGCAAGAATAGCCATGGCGACATCAGCTGTACACCATAATAGATCATCGTGGGCACCACACCGCTCACCATCCATGTGGCCGACATCATGCCGATGAGCAGCAATATGAGTATCGACACACCCGCATCGCCAACGGTCTTCTTAATCATCTCTTCAAACACCGTCCACTTTGTCTTATATACTACCATCGACAGTGCCACACACACCGACGAAGCCACCATCAGTGCCACTTGTGAAGCACCGCTCAGCGCATCGTCGGGAAATAATCTGAGCACCAGTGCAATAAGCGTAATCAGTACAGCCAGCGGGAGCAGGCTAATAAGGGGATGGGGGTGTAGAGCTTTTGTGTTCATAGTCATTGTGTAGAAAACTGTCTTGGAGAAAGCAAACTTGTAAAAGTGCTTCTTGAGAAATGTTAGAGGTTATAAGTAAGTTAAGTTTCGGATTTAGAATGGGCGGGCTGAAAGCCCATTGATATTCATAGCCCAGG
>CALEKA010000109.1 GCA_937898715.1 uncultured Prevotella sp. | reverse complement strand
GGCTATGTAATTCCCGCTATTAGGGCTTACTCGGGACTTGCACCCGTTAGATAATACTCATGCCAAGCGTACAAAATGAGGCAGTGCGCGCCTCACGGCGGGCACTGCCCCTCGTCATTTACCTAAAAAACACTATTACCTTATAGCTTGTTGATTTATTCTGATGCAAAAGTAAGATTTATTTTGAATTAAACCAAACAAATTGGACAAATCGTACGTTTTTGTCGACGAATAGGCATTTTTGTCAGGTAAAGTATAGATTTAGATACAAGAAGTCCCCACTCTACTGATATGCGGAGTGGGGATTTCTTATTTGCGATGCACTACTCTGTGATGGGATGAGTGGTGCTTTCTATGGAAGAATTGTCCATAGGGATGGTTACTGCTCCTTGGCTACGCCGATTACTACGCGGTTGGAGTCGTTGTTGGAATAGGGCTGTACGGTGTCGCCCTTATAGCCTGAGGTGATGCGTGATGCTGAGATGCCGTACTTCTCGGTGAGGATTTTGGCTACGCGTGCAGCGCGCTTTTCGGAGATGGTGCGGTTGATTTCTGCGTTACCTGTGCCAGCATCGGCATAGCCCATTACTTCGGCCTTGGCTGTGGGATGGTCTTTCATCCACTGTGCGAACTCTTTGAGTTTGGCTTCTTCGGAAGTGCGTACGGCTGACGAACCGATGGTGAAGAAGATCTCTGCCTTGGTCTCGGCGAGCTGCTTGGGTGCGGGCTTTTCGGGCTTGGGCTCGGGTTTGGGCTCGGGAGCGGGCTGTGGTTTGGGCTCTTCGACTACTACGGGGCGTGCGGGCTCGGGAGTGGGGAGTACTACGGGTGCGGGTGCTGCCTTTCCGCGGCCGAGCTTGAAGTTGACGCCGAGGAGGGCTTGTACTTGCCAGTCGCCGTGTCCGTTGAGCTTAGAGTTGAAGCGATCGTGGAGGTTGTTGGCGGTGGCTTCGAGGTTGATGCCTACGAGGGGTGTTACTTCGAAGTCGAGCTGCATACCTACTCGGAAGTTGTGTACGAGACGGTCGTCGTCCCATCGGAGGTTGATGTTATTCTCTGCTGCATTGGGTGCGAGTCCGTTGAGGTCGTCGTTGTCCCATGCATAGCCGAGACCTACACCGCCGAGGAGGTAGGCATTGACTACGTGGTGCTTGTTGGGGGCGATTGCGTTGCAGAGGTTGAACATGAGGTCGAGGTTGGAGGTAACGAACTTGTAGTCGTAAGTTTGTCCAAGACTCTTGAGCCCTCCCTTTTCGTTGATACCGCTCACGTGGAGACGTGCTCCTACGACGGGTGTAAACATGCCGCCTACGCTGACAGCTCCGATGGGAGTGATGAGCTTAGAGGCTTGATAGTTGGTGAAGGTTACCTGGCCGCCACCCTGCACGCCTACGAATACGTAGGGATAGCCTGCCTTTTTTGTTGTGCTCTCGGTCTGTGCGAAAGCTGTCTGTGTGGCGGTTCCTGCGAGGAGGAGCGCAGCCAACATGGTTTTCAGGTTGAGCATAATTTTATCTTTTGTTTGTACTTTTCGCCACAAAGTTACGAAAAGTTTCTAAAGAACTATAATAGGCGCTTCTAATTTTTCAGAGAATCATTAGAAGTGCCTATTATTACGTGTATTCCTATTAATTAATATGGATAAGATTTCTCATTCTGAGAGTCTTAATTAGTTTTGATCGTACGCGTGCTTGGGGTAGTCGAGGGTGTAGTGCAGGCCTCGGCTTTCCTTGCGTTCGAGAGCTTGTCGGGTGATGAGGTAGCCTACGTTGATCATGTTGCGAAGTTCGCAGATGTCGCGTGTGGCTTTGACGTGCTTGTAGAGGTTTTCGGTCTCTTCGTAGAGGAGGTCGAGACGGGTCCATGCACGCTTGAGTCGGAGGTCGGAGCGGACGATGCCTACGTAGGCTGACATGACTTGCTCTACTTCTTTGACGTCTTGTGCGATGAGTACTTTTTCTTCGTTGGTCATGGTGCCGCTGTCGTTCCATTCGGGCACGTTGTCGTTGAAGGTATATTCATCGATGTGCTCTATGGAATGCTTGGCTGCGGTGTCGGCATAGACTACGGCTTCGATGAGGGAGTTGGATGCGAGACGGTTGCCGCCATGGAGTCCGGTGCATGAGCATTCGCCCACAGCGTAGAGGCGGTGGATGGATGAGCAGGCATTGAGATCGACCTTGATGCCGCCACAGAGATAGTGGGCACAGGGCACTACGGGGATGTATTGCTTGGTGATGTCGATGCCGATGGAGAGGCACTTCTGATAGATGTTGGGGAAGTGGTGTTTGGTCTCTTCGGGATCTTTGTGTGTGACGTCGAGGCATACGTGGTCGAGGCCGTGGATTTTCATTTCCTTATCGATGGCACGTGCTACGATGTCGCGTGGTGCGAGGGAGAGTCGCTTGTCGTACTTTTGCATAAATTCCTCGCCGTTGGGCAGACGGAGTATGCCGCCATAGCCTCGCATGGCCTCGGTGATGAGGTAGGCGGGGTGCTTCTCGCGTGGGTTGTAGAGGGCTGTGGGGTGGAACTGTATAAACTCCATTCCCTCGACGGTGGCTTTAGCTCGATAGGCCATGGCAATGCCGTCGCCGGTGGCTATCTCGGGGTTGGTGGTGGTGGCGTATACTGCGCCGCAACCGCCGGTGCAGAGCACGGTGACGCGTGATAGGAAGGTGTCGATCTTCTGAGTGTCGGGGTCGAGGATGTAGGCTCCGTAGCATTCGATATCTGGGGTGCGACGGGTCACTTCCACGCCGAGGTGGTGCTGGGTGATGATTTCCACTGCGAAGTGGTTCTCGAGCACGGTGATGTTGGGATGGTGGCGCACGGCTTCGATGAGTCCGCGCTGGATTTCGAAGCCTGTATCGTCGGCATGATGGAGGATGCGGAATTCGGAGTGGCCACCCTCACGGTGGAGGTCGAAGGAGCCGTCTTTGGTCTTATCGAAGTTGACACCCCACTTTACGAGGCGCTCTATGCCGGCGGGGGCCATCTTGACTACTTGCTCTACGGCGCGGGGGTCGGAGATGTAGTCGCCTGCGACCATGGTGTCTTGTATATGTTTCTGGAAGTTGTCGACCTTGAGGTTGGTGACGGAGGCTACTCCGCCTTGTGCCTTAGCGGTGTTGGCCTCTTCTATGGTCGACTTGCATACGAGGGCCACCTTACCTTTGCCCGAGGCGGCCACTTGGAGGGCATAACTCATTCCGGCCACACCGGAACCAATTACTAAAAAATCGAATTTGCGTATCATATGCTTCACTGATTTGGACGCGAATTTACACAAATGTTTTTGAAAAGGAAGTCTGTGTACATATAAATGACTAATTTTGCATGGGATAGGGTAAAGAATTGGCCCACATGCGCATGAAGTGTGCAATGATGTAGGGAGGGTGCTCCGCTTGGGCTTGTTCTATTCCTTCCCTTGAGGTAGGATGGCTGTAAGGGCTATTCTGCCAACGCTTGATGCAACCAATAACACTCATTTATTATATTAACACAATGAACAAGCTTAAAGCACTTTGGCTATTGCTCGTGGCGCTCATCGTAGTGCCGACAATGGCTCAGCAGATTCCCAGTCTGCCCATCGACAAGGATGTGCGCACGGGTAAGCTTCCCAACGGACTTACCTACTACATCCGTCACAACAATTTGCCTGAAAAGCGTGCCAACTTCTACATTGCCCAAAAGGTGGGCTCTGTGCAGGAGGAGGAGAGCCAACGCGGATTGGCTCACTTCTTGGAGCATATGTGCTTCAATGGTACTACGCACTTCCCCGACAATTCGCTGACGAAGTTTTGCGAGAAGATTGGTGTGAAGTTTGGCGAAAACCTCAACGCTTATACTTCTACAGACGAGACGGTGTACAACATCGACGATGTGCCCGTGACCGAAGCCAACGTGGACTCTTGCCTCTTGATCCTCCACGATTGGGCAGACGACCTTACGCTCGATCCTAAGGAGATCGACAAGGAGCGCGGCGTGATTCACGAAGAATGGCGCATGAGAAGCAGTGCTTCGGGCCGTATGTTTGAGCGCAACCTGGCTACTCTCTATCCGGGTTCACGCTACGGCCACCGCTACCCTATCGGACTGATGAGCGTGGTCGACAACTTTAAGCCCAAAGAGCTGCGCGACTACTACGAGAAGTGGTACCGTCCCGACCTGCAGGGCATCGTCATCGTGGGCGATATCGATGTCGACAAGGTGGAGGCCAAGGTAAAGGCGCTCTTCTCGCCCATCGTGATGCCGAAGGACGCTGCAAAGTATGAATCCTATCCCGTGCCCAACAATGATGCACCTATCTACGTGATCGACAAGGACAAGGAGCAGCCGATGGGCTTGATTGAGGTCATGTTTAAGCACGAGCCGCTTCCCGTGGAGTATCGCAACACGGCTGCCTACTTGAGCATAAATTATATCAATTCGTTGGTAACAAGCGCTTTCAACGCACGACTCAGCGAACTGGCTCAGAAGGCCGACTGCCCCTTCAACGGCGCTCAGTGTGGCGACGACAACTACATCATCTCTAAGACGATGGATGCCTTCAGCATCTATATCATGCCGAAGCCCGGCAAGGATGCCGAAGCCCTGCAGACGGTGATGCAGGAGGTGAAGCGTGCCGCAGAATTTGGCTTTACCACCACAGAGGTGAATCGTGCCAACGACGACTTTATGAGCTCATGGGAAAGCCTTTACAACAACCGCGACAAGCAGAAGAATAGCTACTTCGTCAATCAATACGTGCGTGGCTTCCTCGATGGCACTCCTATCTCGAGCATCGACGACCTTTACCAGAGTTACAAGATGATGGGAGAGCAGCTTAAGCAGGCCAAGATGCTTACTCCCGCTATCAGCACCGTATTTAAGCAATACACTGCCAGCACCGACACCAACTTCGTATGCTTGGCTATGTATCCCGACAAAGAGGGCGTAACGGTGCCCACCGTCGACCAGTTTAAGCAAGCTATCGCTACAGCTAAGACTGCTAAGGTAGAGGCTTACGTAGACAATGTGAAGAACGAACCGCTCGTGCCCGTTCTCCCCAAGAAGGGTAAGATCAAGAAGGAGGAGAAGGCCGACTTCGGCTACACTTGCTGGACGCTGCAAAATGGTGCTCGCGTATACTTCAAGCAGACTGACTTCAACAACTCTGAAGTGCAGTTTGAAGCCCTGAGCTTCGGTGGCAATAGTCTGCTTCCTGCAAGCGAGCAGGTGAATGAGAAACTTCTCTCGCAGGTGATGAACGCCACAGGTCTGGGCAACTTTACGAGCACTGAGCTTGAGAAGAAGCTTGCTGGTAAGCAGGTTTCGTGCAACGTCAACGTGAGAGAAATCAGCGAGGGCCTCAGCGGAAGTTCTACTCCTAAGGATCTGCGCACGCTCTTCGAACTGATCTACCTCCACTTCCAGGCTCCTTGCAACGACACTGACTCCTATAATAATACGATCTCATTCTTGAAGACCTCTCTGGCGAATGCTGAAAAGCAGCCCATGAAGGCCTTTACCGATTCGCTTACCTGCACGCTCTATGGCCACAATCCCTTGCGCACTACGCTGAAGCTTAAGGATCTGGACCAGGCCAACTATGAGACGATCAAGAAGCTCTATGCTGAGAGATTTAATGCGGGTGGCGACTTCGACTTCTTCTTTACCGGTGCATTCAATGTGGATTCGCTCCGTGCCTTCACCGAGCAATATATTGCTCCGCTCAAGGCTGTAAAGAAGCGTGAAGCTTACACTGACCGCCACATCGACTTTGCCAAGGGCACTATCGACAACAACTTCCTCCGCCCCATGGAGACTCCGCAGGCTATCCTCGTACAGGTATGGACGGGCGACCACGCTTACTCTATGAAGGAGGCCGCCGTGGTGAATGCCTTGGGCGAAATTCTTACGCAGCGTTACCTCAAGAGCATTCGTGAGGACGCTGGCATCGCTTACAGTGTAGGCGCTGACGGAAGTCTCGAATATGGTCTGCGCGACCAGTATATTCTCCAGATTCAGTGTCCCGTGAAGCCGGCTAAGCTCGACTCGGCTCTTCTGCTGATGAAGCAGGGCATCGAGGACATTGCTGCTAAGGGCGTTACTGCTGAAGAACTCGACAAGGTGATCACCTTCAACCTTAAGGACTATGCCGATAGCCAGAAGAAGAACGGCTACTGGATGAACCTTATCGAAAGCAAGGTGCGCTGGAACAAGGACGAGCAGACGGGCTACGAAGAGGTATTGAAGAATCTTACTTCTAAGGATATTCAGGACTTCGTCAACAACGTTTTGCTGAAACAGCGCAACTGCATCACCGTATCAATGCGCCCCACAGACTTTAGCGAGAAGGATGGTGCGAAGTAAGTTCTCCTCTCCCACCCTACTCTAAACAAGCCACTGCGGGCTGACACTCCTCTCACACTTTGGAGGGTGTCAGCCCGCAGTTAGTTTTTTTTAGAAATAAGCGATAGAAAGGGGAATCTGAATTATTCCAAATACGTATAACCGTAGAGGCCGGAACGATAATTGGAGATAAACTCCTTGCCTTCCTCGGTGGTGATTTTGCCCTCTTTCACGGCTTTGCTCACCCAAGCTTCGAGGCGGCGCACAAGGCGCTTCGGGTCGTACTGCACATACTCCAGCACGTCGGCCACGGTCTCACCATCGATGGTCTTGTCGATGCTATAGCCGTCTTCGTCGACGGTGACGTGTACGGCATTGGTGTCGCCGAAGAGGTTGTGCATATTGCCCAGAATCTCTTGGTAGGCACCCACGAGGAACACTCCTATATAATAGTGTTCTCCCTCGCGGAAATTGTGGAGCGGGAGGTAGGAGGTCTGCTGATTGTAGTTGACGTAGGCAGAGATTTTACCATCCGAGTCGCAAGTGATGTCCTGCAGTGTGGCCGATACGGTGGGCTTCTCGTTCAAGCGCTCAATAGGCATGATGGGGAATAGCTGATCGATGCCCCACGAGTCGGGGAGCGATTGGAAGAGCGAGAAGTTGCAGAAGTACTTATCCGCCATCATCTTGTCGAGCGAACGGAGTTCGTCGGGCACATGCTTCTGATGGTGCGCCAATTCGCTAATCTCGCGCGTGATGCTCCAGTAGAGGCTCTCTATCTGTGCACGCGTTTTGAGGTCGATGATGCCGTGGCGGAAGAGGTCGAGCGCTTCGTCGCGAATGTCCTGTGCGTCGTGCCAATCCTCGAGCATGGAACGAGGTGAAAGTTTGTCCCAGATCTCTGTAAGGTCGTGCACGAGCTGATGATCCTGCTCCGTGGGATGGAAGTTTTCATCCATATGGGGCATGCTCACGCTCTCCATCACGTCGACCACGAGCACGGAGTGGTGTGCCGTGAGCGAGCGTCCGCCCTCGGTGATGAGGTTGGGGTGAGGAATGTGATTCTTATTGGCAGCGTCGACGAAGGTGTATACGCAGTCGTTGACATACTCCTGGATGGAGTAGTTGACAGAGCTCTCAGAGTTGCTGGAGCGTGTACCGTCGTAGTCTACACCAAGGCCACCACCGCAGTCGACGAATTCGATGTTGAAGCCCATCGCATGGAGCTGTACGTAGAACTGTGAAGCCTCACGCAGGGCTGTACTGATGCGTCGGATTTTGGTGATTTGCGAACCGATGTGGAAATGGATGAGTTTCAAGCAGTCGTGCATGCCCATCTCGTCGAGCATCTGCAGGGCTTGAAGAAGTTCTGAGGAGTTGAGTCCAAACTTCGAAGCGTCGCCGCCGCTCTCTTGCCACTTACCCGTGCCGCTTGCAGCGAGCTTGATGCGGATGCCCAGGTTGGGACGCACGCCGAGCTTCTCTGCGGTGTGAGCGATGGTGATAAGTTCGGGAAGTTTCTCTACGACGAGGAACACGCGCTTGCCCATCTTCTGTCCGAGCAGTGCCAGCTCGATGAAGTTTTGATCCTTATGGCCGTTGCAGATAATGAGGCTGTCGGAGTCCATGTTGGTGGCCAAGACGGCATGAAGTTCGGGCTTTGAGCCAGCCTCAAGGCCGAGGTTGTACTTCTTTCCGTGGCTGATGATTTCCTCCACCACGGGACGCATTTGGTTCACCTTGATGGGGTAGATAATGAAGTGTTCGGCCTTGTAGTCGTACTCTTCTGCTGCTTTGTTGAAACACTCCGAGGTCTTCTCGATACGATTGTCGAGAATGTCGGGGAAGCGCAGCAGCACGGGGGCGGTGATGTCGCGCGAAGCGAGTTCATCTACCACCTCTTTGAGGTCGACCTTTACGCCGTCCTTTCGGGGCGACACGTAGGCGTGTCCCTTCTCGTTGATGCCGAAGTAGTTTACACCCCAGCCCTTTATATTATAGAGTTCTTCAGAATCTTCAATTCTCCATTTACGCATGGCAAAGTCTTTTTGGGTTTAAGGATATAAGTTTTAAGTTTGTGAGATTAAGAGGTTATAAAGTTACGCGTTGGCGGAATTTGTAAACGGGTTGACAAGTTAACAGGTAAGTTTGTCGAGTCCAATCGTTCTCGTTTTAACAAAACAAGTAGTCTAAGACATTCTTACTTGTTAACTTGTCTACCCGTTAACCAAGAATTCCGCCAACGGGTAACGTTACTTTCGCTTACAACGCGTAAGGTGACTTTATAACCTCCTAACCTTAAAACCTAAAACTCTATTATTAGGGGAGCATATCGCAGATGTGATCCACCACGACGTCGATCTTATCGAAGGAATCGAGCACGTTGACGTCGATCACGTGACGTGCTTTTGCATAGAAAGGCTCACGCTGTGCGAGTTGTTCGCTGACGAAGGTGCGCAATTCTTCGGGCGACTTGTCTTTGAGCAGAGGGCGTTCGCCACGACTCATGCTCAGGTGTTGGAGTATCGTTTCGGGCGAAGCCTTGAGGTAGAACACCTGTCCCACCTGGTTCATGTAGTCCATATTGTCGAAGAAGCACGGTGTGCCTCCGCCACAAGATACGACTACATTTTCAAACTCCGCTACTTCGTGGAGCATGCGCCGTTCGAGGTCGCGGAAGTGCGCTTCCCCTTTCTCGGCAAATATTTGGCTCACTTTGGTGTGGAAGCGCTCTTCTATGTACCAGTCGAGGTCGTAGAAAGTACAGTTTAGGCGCTTAGCCAGGGCCCTGCCCACGGTGGTTTTTCCCACACACATATAGCCCGTCAGGATGATGCTCTGCATAAAATTAGTCGTTACTTTTTGGTTGCTCGCTTACGTGCGGCGGGTTTCTTGGCGTCCGATTCGATGATTTGCTTGCACTCTTCGAGCGAGAGTTGGGCAGCGCGGTCGGCGTCTTTCTTAGGTATCTTGTAGTTCTTTCCCTTATAAGCGATGTAGGGGCCCCATCGTCCGGCGCGCACTTCGAGCTCGGGTTCTTCGTCAAACTGCTTCAGGTGGCTTGCTGCCTCCTTCTCGCGTTTTTCCTTAATGAGTTCGATAGCCCGCTCAAGGGTGATCTCCATAGGATCTTCGCCCTTGGGAATCGACACGAACGACTTGCCGAGCTGTACGTAGGGTCCGAAGCGTCCCACGTTGGCCTTGACCGTTTGATCTTCGAATTCGCCAAGTGTGCGCGGGAGCTTGAATAGCTCCAATGCTTCCTCGAGCGTGATGGTCTCGATGCTTTGTCCTTTAGCGAGGTTGGCGAAGCGCGGTTTTTCTTCATCGCTGGGCACGCCAATCTGCACCACGGGTCCGAAGCGACCTATCTTCACGCTGACGGGCTTTCCGCTCTGCGGATCTGTGCCGAGTTCGCGTTCTCCCACGCGGTGGTCGCTCTTCTCGTTGAGGATGCGTTCCACTTGGGGTTCGAAGTCTTTGTAGAAGTCGCCGATGAGCTGTGTCCAGTTTTCCTTGCCTTCTGCCACTTCGTCAAACTGCTTTTCTACGTTGGCGGTGAAGTTGTAGTCCATGATTTCGGGGAAATACTCCATCAGGAAGTCATTGACCACAAGTCCGGTATCTGTTGGCACGAGTTTGCCGCGGTTGCTACCGACGTTTTCGGTAAGTGTCTCGTCGGCAATGCCGCTGTCGGTGAGTGTGAGCTGATTGTAAGAGCGGGCGGTGCCTTCGCTCTCACCCTTCACCACGTATTCGCGTTGCTGAATGGTAGAGATGGTCGGTGCATAGGTCGACGGACGGCCGATGCCCAATTCTTCGAGCTTGTGTACGAGCGAAGCTTCTGTATAGCGGGCAGGCTGCTGCGTGAAACGCTGTTGTGCCACCACTTCGCGACGCTCGAGCTGCTGTCCCTCCTGCATGGGGGGAAGGAGTCGGCTATCGTCCTGCGTGCTATCGTCGTCGCCCTGGCTCTCACGGTATACGCGCAAGAAACCATCAAAACGCACGACCTCGCCCGTAGCCTGAAATGTTTTTGGGCTTCCGTTGGTTGCGTCTGAGGATGCATTCTTTGGGCTTCCGTTGGTTG
>CALEKA010000108.1 GCA_937898715.1 uncultured Prevotella sp. | reverse complement strand
CATGGCGTCGGTGGATTGGCCGAGTGGGTTTTTGAGTTTGTATTGGTCGGTATCGTCTGTGTCTTTTGAATATTTCTTGGCGATGGCGGCTTTGGCTTTTTGGTATTCTTCTTCGGAGAGTAGTCCTTGGTCGTGGAGTTCGGTGGCGAATTTGAGTTCGTCGGCTTGTTGCTCTTGTGCTGACTTGGCGAACCATTCTTTGCGGGCTTGTTCTACTCGTTGCCAGAATTCTTTTTTTCGGGCGAGTTGGTCTGCTTCTGCTTGTTCGTCGTATTGTTGTTGGTATTTGTTGGCCTCGTCTTCTTGCCCGTAGAGTCGGCTTAGGTTGGCTCGGCGCTGTAGGTAACGGAGCTTAATTTCGGTTTTGTTGCTTTGGTATTGTTGCTCGTTGGTGATTCCGTCGAGGTATTTCTTTTTCTCGGCGTTGAGTTCGTCTTGTTCTTCGATATTGAGTTCGTTGATGCTCCATGCGTGGTTGTTTTTGCGCACGGCTGCTGTGGCGTCGTAGCGTTTTTGCTCGAGCTTTACCCATTCGGGTGAATTTTGGGTGTAGAGGTTTCTTTGGTCGGTGTATAGCTGTTGGTCGATGTCGAGCAGTTGGGCTGTGTATTCTCGATGGTCGATGATGCCGTTTTCGTAGTTGGCTCGGGCGAGGATGCGTTGGCGGTTGGCGGCTTCTTCGAGTGCTTTGAGTTGTTGCTTTGTGTCGTCGGTGGTGGGAGTGTGCTTGCTGGTTGTTTTTCCCCCTGTGCTATTGCCCCCTCCTGTGCCGTTGCTGATGGTTGGTGTGACGGGTGTGGGTGTGGTGGTTGTGGGGCCTCCGTTGGCTATTATTTTGTTGAGTTCTCCTTGTGCGCCATGTTTCTTGGCGTAATCGTAGAGGAACTTTAGCTCTGCTTTGTTGGCATCGCTTGCTTTTTGCCATGCGGCGAGGCGGGCTTTGTTTTGGCTTTGGTGTTGTTGGTATTCTTTGGATCCGGGGAGTGTTACTGTTTCGTTGAGGGATGAGTTATTGTATCGTACTTGCTTGGTAATGGGTGCGCCAAGTTGCTTGTCTCTCCATGCTACGACGCCTTTCCAATGTTCTATGGTTTTGTCGATATCTACTTGCTTGCTTAGGTTTTCTTGTATTTTGGAGAATAATGCTTGGGCAAGGGCGAGTCGATCGAGTTGTGCGATGTAGTCGGCTATGGCTCCAGTGTTTTTCTCGAAGAGTGTGCCATCTGCTCGGAGTGTGGCCTGGTAGCCAGGGACTATTTGCTGCAGTTTTTCGATTGCGGCTCGTCGATCGGCGATTGATGCTGTGTTGTCGTGGATGACGCTGGTGAGCATTTCTATTTGTGCTCGTTCTGCCTTTGCGCTTTCGGCAGCGTCTTGCTGTATGGATTTGAGAAGATCTCGTTTGCGTTGTTGCTCTTCGGTGGCTTGTGCGTTGTCTTTTTTCGCTTTTGTGTTGGCATCGGTGGCTTTTGTGTCATCGTTGGTGAGTAGTAGCCATGTGCCGAGTGCGGCTACTGCTGAGAGTATGAGTGAGATGATGGCTCCGAATCCGTTGCTTTTGAGAGCCACGTTGAAGGCTTCCGTAGCTATGGTGGCGGCAGTGGTGGCTGCAGTGTAGGCTGTTTTTGCGATGGTGATGGCTGTGGTGACTGCGGTGCATACCTTGCTCCATACGACGTTGGCTTGTATGGCGAGTGTGAATGCAGCTATGGCCACTGCTGCTGTGGTGATGGCTTTTGCGTGTGAGGCTACGAATGTGATGGTGCTTCGTATGGCTTCGGCGAATGCGAGCACTCCTTTGGTGGTGGCGGTGTAGATGGGGTAGAGTCGTTCTCCGAGTTCGATGCGGAGATCCTTCATGCGCTTTTGCGCCTTTTCGAGTTCTGCCTGAGCTGTGTTGTTGGCTTGGTTGGCTTCGTTGGTGCATGATGTGCCCTGTTGGAAGGCTACGGCTGCTTGTTCTTGTGCTGCCCTTACGTCGGAGAGTTTGCCTGCCAGTGTGGAGAGTGTCTGTGTGACTCCTGCTCCGCTGAGGTTCATTTCTGCGAGGAGTGGTGCGAGTTTGTCCATTCCTCCGGCGTTGTTGAGTGCTTGGAGGAATTGTAGTAGTGCGGCATTGGCATCGGTGGAGAGGAGATTTGTGAATGATTGCACTTCGAGGCCTGCGGCGCGTGCCATTTTCTCTGGTTCTTTGAATAGGGCTGTGAGTACGTTTTGCAGGGCTGTGGCTCCCTTTTCTACGTTTACTTGGTTTTGGTCCATGACTGATGCCAAGCCCATGAGTTGGGCTTGTGTCATGCCTGCTTGGTTGCCCACGCCTGCGAGCCGGTTGGTGAACTCCATGATGTAGCCTTCTGAGGCTGATGAGCTTTGTGCGAGTTCGTTGATGACTGAGGCTGTTGAGAGCATGGCTTGTTTGAGTCCCATGGTCTTGTCGGTGCCAAACATTTGTGCAAGTTTGCCAATGTTCTTTACTGCGTCTTCACCAAGGTCGTCTCCCAGGGCAGTGTTGATTTGGTCGGCGGCTTCTACGAATTCGAGCACTGCGTCTTTGCTTTGTATGCCGAGTCGGCCGGCATCGGCTGCGAGGTCGTTGAGTTTCTCACGTGGGGTGCGTGTGTCCATCTGTTTGAAACTCTCGTTGAGTGCATTTACTTCGTCTTTAGCGAGACCAGTGTATTTGGTGACGTTGGCTGTGTGCTCGGCCATGTCGGCGTAGGAGTCGACGTATTCGGCCATGGCTTGTCGGGCTTGTATGGCTGCGTTGGTTATTTGTCCGAGTGGTGAATTGGCCCATGCGTCGCGTAGGTTGGCGAGCCCTTGTGTGATATTAGAGAACATGCCTCCGCTATTGGGCCGGATGTCGGTGGCTGCCTTTTGTTCGTTCTTGATTTTTTGTAGTTCTTGATTGGCGGCTTGTAGAGATTGCGTGAGTGCTTGCCACTGTTCTGACCCTCGCTCTACGTTTCCGCTATTGAGTTCTCTGTTGATCTCGCGGATGGTGTTTTTGAGTTCTTTGGGGGTGGCGTGATCAAGATTGCTTAGGACTTTCTCTACAGTTTGGGCACGTGTTGTGAGGCGAGAGGCTTGTGCTTCGAGGCTTTTGATTTCTTTGGTGTAGGCTTGGAGTGCTTTGCCATCGCCTTTTTCGAATGCTTCTTGGCGCTTGATGCGTGCTTGCTCGAGCCGGCGATTAATGTCGTCGAGCTTTCGTTGCGCTTGTTCGGAATTGAGGAGGAGTGTGACGGTTTTGATATCGTTGTTGTCCATAACAAAAAAAGGTGCGTGTTACTTCTGAATTTAGTAATCCAAAAGTAGCACGCACTTATTGTGTATCAAAAGACACTCGGTCTGTGGTCAGAGCCTTGATAGTAGCCAGTTGCGCACGCGGTCGCTGTGGTCTTTTTTGTATTGTTCGCTCATGTAGTATTTGCGGCGTTGCTGTAGCTTTTCTTGTTTTTGCTTGTTTTTTTCGGCTTTTGCCTGAAGGTGCTGCTCGTATATTTGGGCGCGTTGCTCGGGTGTCTGTTTTGCCACGCCTGCGATGACGGCGATGACGAATGCGGCTATGAGACCGATTATGGTGTAGCAGAGTATTGAGAACATGATGTATTGGGGTGTTAGTTAGTGTTTCTTGAATAGTATGTTGTACCATGTCATCCATGTCAGCCACTTGTCGGATCGTGCGCGTCGGTCGGCTTCGCGTTCCCATTCGGTGCGTGTGTCGGCTCTTAGTTTGTCACGTTCTTCTGCTTGTTGGCGGTAGGTGGGTGAGGCCTTGCGGCGTAGGTATTCTATTCCCACAGCGATTGCGGTGGTTGCTATGAGTATGAGTATGATTCCTGAGATCTTATCAAGCATTGTGTGTAGTTGTTAGTTGTGATGTTTCGCCGCAAATGTATGTATTTTGTTTGTATCGCGCAAGAGTTTTGGGGTAAAAAGTGCGTGATGTGGTTATCCTCGTTGTCTGTCTGTGAGGTTGTCGAATGCTCCTGCGAATTGGTCTCCGAGGATGGCTGCCATGTGGCGCTTGAGTACTTCTACGGAGATGTACCATGAGCGGTTGAACCAGAGGCGGCGCTCGCGTGGACGGCCCATGTGGTGGAGGGCTCGGTAGGCTTTGCCGAGGAATTGGAGGTCGCCTCCGTTGTCGTGGCGGTAGCCATTGCCTACGCCGAGGTCGACGTAGATGCCGTACTGAAGGAATCGGAAGGTGAGGTTTTGCTTGCCTGGTGTGAGGTCGGTGGCTCCTGGGCGCACGCTTCGGCGGAGTGCTCCGGTATCGTGCACTCCGAGGAGGTCGAGTCGGTCTTGCCAGATTTGGATCATCTTGTCTCGCCAGGCGCGGAGGTATAGGGATTGGTCGTCTTGCATACTTAAGTATTAAGTATTAAGTATAAAGTATTAAGTATTACATTCCCGCTGGGAGAAGTATTAGGTATAAAGTATTACAAGCTCGATAGGTGGCTATTGGGCTGTCCACTCTGTGGGGTCGTAGCGTAGGTCTGTGGGTTCGTCGATGGCGAGTAGGAAGTAGAGGCCTGTGCAGGAGTTGAGGAAGAGTCCTCCGAGCTCGTTGGATCGGATGTCGGTGGTGTCGATGTAGAGGTCGCGGGTGGCGGCGAGTGATTGGCTGTCGTGGATGATGCGTGAGGTGTATTGGCGGAAGAGTTCGCGGCAGAGGTCCATCTTTTGCTCTTGATCTGCGGAGTTGCCGTACTCGTAGCGGGCGAGTATGTAGACGGTGAATACTCGCCTTTTGAACCATCCTCCTGATGCGGTGTGGAGCGATTCTTGGCATACGTCGGAGGTGCAGACGAAGTTGGCTTGTGATTGGTACTGCTCGAGCATGCCTTCGAGGTAGTTGATGCCTGAGCAGGTGACGGGGGCGAAGCTTTCTCGCTGTGCGAGTTGGTTGGACTGGGTGAGGTCTTGTATGTATTGGAGGAAGGAGAACATTATTGATCAAGTATTAAGTATAAAGTATTAAGTATTACAAGTCCCCCGAGGGGCAAGTATTAAGTATAAAGTATTAAGTATTACAAACTATGTGGGCGGCGAATGATAAACGATACATCTTGGTTGTAATACTTAATACTTTATACTTAATACTTTGAAAGGCTCATCCTTTCATTGCCTTTTCCATTTCTTTGGCTTCGTGAGCTTTGGCGTCGAGTTCGGTCAGGGCGTCGATGGTGGCGGATGAGAGTACGGCTTCGAGCTTTGTGATGTCGCCACCGGTGAGTGCTCGGATTTCGGCGTTCATGATTTGGCGTGGGTCGGGTGCGGAGTCGGGGTCGGTGGCTGTGGAGGAGAATAGGTGGGGGAAGAGGCGGGCGTAGGTGGTCTTGAGCCCGATGATCCAAAGGATGATCATGTATTGCTCTGCGGGCGTGGGCTGTCGGTTGAGCCCGGGGTAGAGTTCGCGGGCGAGGGCGTCGATGGCTTGTGGTTCGCGGGTGGTGATGTAGGCTTGGTAGTAGTTTTCGATGGCGAGGTAGGTGCGGAAGGGCACTCCGTAGAGCATGGCCTCGAGGGCTGGGTGGCCGTCGATGGCTGTGAGGCGTGAGGGAGATTCGGGCGGGGAGTCTATCCAGCCTAAGAGGTCGAGGTGCTGCGCGATTTGGTCTTTCGCCCATCGGGCGCGGTCGGGGCGGAGTCCTGATAGGCGGAGCAGGAGTAGTGCTTTGACTTCGTCGCTTTGCCATCCGCCACCGGCGAGCACGGTGCAGAGATAGGTGCGTTGGTGGTCGGTGAGTGCTTCCCATGATAGGGGCACGCGTATGGTGACTTTGCCTTCCCCTTTCTTCTCTTTATCCGAAGAAGAAGGATGTGTCGGTCTGTTGGTTTTCATATCGGGATGCGTTGCGTGCGATGTGGGTGGACGATGTGAGGTATTGGGGTATGCGCTCGGCGCTTCGTTCGAGGGTGTCGATGAGTTGCCGCACCATGGGGGCTACGGTGGGCTGTGAGGAGTCGAGCGGGGAGCGTGACTGGATGAGTGCGGCGAGGAGTCGGCGGGAGTGGTTGAGCAGTAGTAGGTAGAAGTCGGGGTCGTCGGTCTGCAGAGAGCTGTACTGGCTCTGTAGGAGTGCTTCGTGGAGTGGGTGCGATATGATGTCGATGAGTGTGCCTGTGGCTTGGTGTAGGGTGGATTGGATGGCGGGTAGCTGCTCTCGGTAGATGGGCTGGTCGTCGGGTAGGCTTACTCCGTAGGTGCGCATGAGGCGTGGTGTCCATAGGAGTGATGTGACGTGGTTGTGGGGGCAGACGAGGGCGCCCATGGCGGCGAGGTGCTCTATGAGGAGGTCTTCTTGGATGGAGGCTTCTTGGCGGAGCCCTTCTCGCAGGGCGTTGACGCGTGCGGGCGATGCGGGTGCGGTGTTTTGGTTGGAGACGATGCCGAATCCTGTCGGTGTAAGCACGAGGTCGAGCTGTGGAATGAGTCGGTAGGCGGCGCGCAGGGCTATGGCGGCATCGAGTCGGGTCTCGTCTTCTTCGTTGAGTGAGGCTGAAGATGAGATGAGCGTTTGTTCCCAGTCATCACGGATGGTGCGCAGGAGTGGTTCTACCTTTTTGTATATTTCGGTGGTGGGACTGCGAAATGCGGGGACGTATTGTTCGAAGGTGGTTTTGTCCAACATATATTTTAAGTATTAAGTATTAAGTATTAAGTATTACAAGCCCCATAGGGGCAAGTATTAAGTATAAAGTATTAAGTATTACAGACTGGCTGAAGCATTCTTTATAACCTCATAACCTTAAAACTCTAAACTCATTCGGGCTGAAGCATCCTTTATAACCTCATAACCTTAAAGCTCTAAACTCATTAAACTCATTAAACTCACAAACTGACTTGCTTCGAGTCTTTGTGTTCGTCGAGTGTGGTGAGTTGGATCATGGGGATGGTTGGTTCGATATTGTTCCAGCCGTTGTACCATAGGGCGATGCGTAGGGGCTGCAGCAGGATGTCGTGGAAGGCACATTCGAGGGCTTGCTTCATGGTGAAGAGCTCTCGCTTGTCTGAGCCAGAGTTGTTGGAGGAGGATTTGCCGGGCACTGCTCCGACGAGGTTGGGGTGTACGTTGTCGGCATAGCAGATGGTATTGGCTGCAGCTTGCACGTCTTCGTTCCAGTCTCCACCTTCTTTCTGCCCTTCGATGTTGTTGATGCGTATGTCGCGCACTTCGTGTCCGTCGGGGTTGATGTAGTAGCCAGAGATCCATGCTTTGCCAGAGTTTTCTACTCCGCATACGAAGTCTCTGATCTTCTCCTTCTCTTTCTTTACGCGTTTTTGCATTTCTGCGGGGTCGGTGATGCCTTCTTCCATGCAGATGCGTTGCCAGTAGGTGCGTTCGATTTCGATCTGATACTTCACGGAGGTGGTGTTGCGGAGCTTGGCTCGCTTGCCTGTGGAGATGAGTCGTTTCTCGTCGTAGCTACCTCCTCTGAGCACTGCGCTCCAATAGGGCACGGGGTAGTACTGTGCGCCTGCTGTGGGGAATCGTAGCAGTATGGCGAATTTTCGGTCGCGTGTGGGCTGTCGGCCGGGCAGGACGGCATGGGTGTCGGGGTCGATGGCCATGCGTCGGCAGAGGTCGCCATAGGGGTCGGTGAGTGAGAGTAGGGGGATGCGTTCCACTCCTGAGAGTGATTCTTGGTGGTCTTGCCAGTTGGCGTAGTATACGTGGTTGATGCGTCCTCGCTGATCGGCTTTTTGGAGTCGGGTGAAGCAGGCTTCTTTGTGGATGATGCGGTTGACGCGTCGGCCATCGCGTGAGAGGATGATGACTGCGCATGTGTAGTAGAAGTACTTCATGTCGGTCATCTGGTCGAGCATGTAGGTGGGGAGGTTCTGGCGGCGGATCCATGCTCTCACTTCGGAGTTGGTGGTGGGGCTTCCCGTCTTCTCGTCGATGAATTGAGGCCCTGCTCCGTAGCAGGTGAGCACGTTGAAGAGCTTGTTTTGTGCGGTGACTTCGTCGCCTTCTACGAGGCGTATGAGGTCGAAGGGTAGCTGATTGTCGGAGCCGAAGGGCACGTAGAGTTCTTTCTCGTAGCCGGGCACGGGGCGCACGAGTATGGTGCCTCCGGGGGTGGAGTAGAGGGTGGTGGTATCTTCTACTTCTTGCATAACGGCTGCGAAGCGGGTCTGGGGGATGTCAAAGTATTCCATCTGCTTTTAAGTATTAAGTATAAAGTATTAAGTATTACAGACTGGCAGAAGCCGATCTCTTGGCTTAGGCGCAAAGCGCCGTTTAAACTCATAAACTTATTAAACTTATTAAACTCCTACAGGAACTTCTCATCGAACGTGCCGTCGAAGGTGCGCACTCGGAGCGATGACGAGAGTCGTTGCCCCTCGCGGGCTTCGCGGAAGGAGATGGAGGCAGTCTGCGCGGTATGGAGTTCGTTGGTGGGCTTGAGTTCGCAGGATGTGAGGGTGAGTTCCTCGCCATCGGTGAGGAGCCATAGTCGGCGGGCTTGTACGAGGTGGTGAAGGAGGGCGAGTTCGGTCTTGCCGAGAGGCCCGGTCTGAGCCTTCCACTCGGGCTGTACGTCGATCTGATAGTTGCGTGTGAGGCCTTCGATGGTGGCAGCGGTGTAGGTGGGCTTGGTCTCTTCGGAGCGTACGCCGTAGAAGTAGAAGGTGTCGTGGGCGCCGTAGGCATTAAGGAATCGGATGGGGGTCACTTCGGAGCAGAGGGTGAGCCACTGTGGTGCGATGCGATAGGTGATGGTGCGGGCGGCGGCTGTGGCTGTGAGGCTCACGAGCTTCCAGTCTGCACCGGGCGTGGGGATGGTGGCGAGGGGAATGGTGGCCTTGATGTAGAGAGAGTTGGCGCCGGTGGCGCTGGCTTGGATGGGATCGGGTGTAGTCGTGGCGGCGGCGCGGGTCTGTGGGTTGTACCACAGGGCGGAGAGTCGGAGCTGGTCTTGTGCGGGGCCTGAGGGGTCGTAGTTGTCGGGGATGATCCATGTGAGGGTCTCTACGGCGGTGGGTGGCACGATCTTGGTGCCTGCGCTGGCAGGGGTGAGGAATTCGTGGCTGATGGTGGAAGCTGCGCTTTCAGAGCCCATGCGCATGCGCAGTGGGAGGATGATGCACTCTCCCATGAGCGATGACTCTACGTATACTCGTAGGCGGAGCGTGTCGCGGGTTTCGGCGGAGGAGTCGGGTATGAGGCGGTCGGTGATGAGACGGGCCATGTCGGTGAGCCTTACTTCTCCATAGGTTCCTCCGCCGAAGGGGGTGAGTGTGGTGTCGATGAGGGTCTGCTGTCCGAGCATGACCTTGACACTCACGGCGGTGAGGGTGATCTCGGAGACGGTGATGGTATCGAGCTCGGAGGGAAAGCAGAAGATCTCGGACGATGTGGGGAGGGAGGGGGAGAGGACCATGTCTTTGAGAAGTATTAAGTATAAAGTATTAAGTATTACAAGCCGCCATAGGGGAAAGTATTAAGTATTACAAGCTTCGCTTGAAGTATTAAGTATAAAGTATTAAGTATTACAAGTGGGCTGAAGCATCCTTTATAACCTCATAACCTTAGAACTCTAAACTCATTAACCTCCGGGCTCACTATGTTCTTCGTTTGGCGAGTATGGGTAGGAGTATGGATAGCGTGATGGCGAAGAGTATGGATAGGGCGATGATGGGCCATCGGTAGTTGCGACGGGTGGGGCTGATGGTGGAAGCCTTCAGGGCTTCGGGCATGCGGGTGAGGGTATCGGTGCGGGCTATGTAGACGGTGTCGTGGCGCAGACTGATGCGGTCGCGGTAGTGGGTCTGTGTGCGATTGACGTAGACGGTGTCGCCCTCGCGGTAGCGGTCGGTGAGGATGGTGTCGGAGGTGCGGAGGGTGTCGCGGTGGATGAGGGTCTGGCGGAGGGTGTCGCGGGTGATGCTTCTCACCTCGATGGGCACGTACTGGGTGCGCACGCACGAGGTGAGGAGCGAGAGGAGCAGAGCTACGAGTAAGATTGGGCGGTGGGTCATGGTGGGTGGGGTGCTATAGGTCGGCGTATTCGTGGTCGGCATCGAAGCATGGACAGGCTTTACCCTTGTTGAAGTGGTGGTGCCCAACGATGCGGGCTTGCGGGTATTTCTTCTTAAGGCGGGCGAGCAGGGCACGTAGGGCGGCTTTCTGCTGGATGGTGCGTGTGTCGGTGGGGGTGCGGCCGTCGGTGGCGAGTCCGCCTACGTAGCATATGCCGAGGCTGATGTGGTTTATGCCGGCGCAGTGTGCTCCGATCTGTGTCTCGGGGCGGCCGGCCTCTATGGTGCCGTCGAGGTCGACCAGGTAGTGGTAGCCTATGTCGGACCATCCCTGGGATTTGTGCCATCGGCGCACGTCGGCGGCATGGAAGTCGCGGCCTGCGGAGGTGGCGGTGCAGTGGACGATAAGATATTTGACAGTCATATATAGATCAAGTATTAAGTATAAAGTATTAAGTATTACAAGCCCGATGGGCAAGTATTAAGTATAAAGTATTAAGTATAAAGTATTAAGTATTACAGACTGGCTGAAGCATCCTTTATAACCTCATAACCTTAAAACTCTAAACTTATTCAGCTCCCTATGGCTTCCTCTGTTCGAGTTCTGACTTGAGTTCGGTGAATTTGCTCTGTACGTAGATGCTCACGCCGAAGATGCTCCCGGCATAGATCAAGCATTGTGCGAAGAACCATAGTACGCTGTCGGATATTTCGCCCACAGGGGGCACGATGAATCCGGCTACGCTGAGCGCCACTCCTGCAAGGAGCATAGCCAGTGCGGAGTAGACTTGATAAGTGGTGCGGGTGTCTTTGGTCATGGTGAGAGGGTTTAGGCTTTGGCTTCGAGGGCGGCGACGCGGGCTTCGAGGGCTTTGATCTGGGCGCGATAGTCGTCGAGGCGCTGTACGGAGGTCATGATGGTGTTGTAGGTGGAGGTGGTGAGGATGCCGGCTTTGGCGGAGGTGGCGGAGGTGAGGGTGAGGGTCTTGGTGGAGCCGTCGGCGTAGTTGGGGTAGGTGATCTTGACTTCGGTGGTGGAGGTGTCGGCCGACTCGGTCAGGGTGGCGTTGCGCAGGCGCTTGAGGTATTCTTTGTCGAAGAGACCGTTGGAGGAGGTGTTGGCTACGGGGATTTCGCGGGTGATGTATTTGCCTGAGGTGGAGGTGTCGCCTCCCCATATGGCGAAGCGGAGGAGGCATTGGCCGGAGTTTTGGAAGACTTTGAAGTCGCCGCAGAGTACGGAGTGGTTCTTGGTGGTGGAGTCGGAGTAGATGTATTGCTTGGAGTTGCCGTCGGGGGTGGTCTGTGCCGTGGGGACAACCTTCTCCCAAGCAGACCATCCACTCTTACCGCCATTCTTATTGTAATAACGCACAAGCTGCACGTAAGAGAGGTAGCTGCCCGCATCCTTAATCTTCTGCGCATCGTCCGTCAGCAATACGCAACCACTCAAGGTCTGTACCCACACGCTCTGATCATTCTTGTTGCAAGCAATTGTAGCAAGAAGAGGTATGCCGAAGACTGGTATCACGTATAGACCTTGATTGTTGCTCTCCTTGATAGCGTTAAGACGATTATTCAGCTCATCTATTGACTCGCAATTCGCAGTAGCGAAGTATCTATCGCTCAGATGAGTCAGCCTTTCGTTTATTTCGTCAATGCGAGTCACCTGCGTACTGAGTGTATTGTAGGTGGCAGACGTCATGAGCCCGGCTTGGGTCGAATTGGCATAGGTGGTGGATAGCTCGTCGATGGCTGTGACGATGGAGTCGAGGCAGGAGCCTACGCGCTCTGCGGTGTTGGCCGATTCTTGGGTCTCGGTGCGGATGGTAGAGGCGGCGGAGTGGAGGGAAGAGGTGTCCATATAAATATCAAGTATTAAGTATAAAGTATTAAGTATTACAATCCCCAGAGGGGCAAGCAATAAGTAACAAGTAATAAGTAATGCAACCTTGCAGAAATCAAGTAATAAGTAACAAGTAATAAGTAATGCAACCTTGCAGAAATCAAGTAATAAGTAACAAGTAATAAGTAATACAACCTTGCAGAAATCAAGTAATAAGTAACAAGTAATAAGTAATACAGCCTGGCTGAAACCGACTTTATAACCTTATAACCTCGAAACTCAAAACTGGAGCGAAGCCGACGTTATAACCTTAAAACTCAGAACTGCACCGAAGCTTACCAATAGATCTCCATATCGTCAATCTCGAAGAGCGTGACGTCGCGAAATTCGCGTATAAGCCCGCTCTTGGGGAGCCTGACTCGGTGTGTGCCTCCTCGGCGGTGGGTGCCTACGTAGCGTGCACCTTGGTAGGTGAGGATGTCGCCAGTGGATAGCTTCCAGAGGCGGAGGTTGTGGGGCTCGTGGTCTTCGAGCAGGCGGAGAGCATCTTGGAGTTGGATAGGCTTCATATTTAAGTATTAAGTATTACACGCCCGAGGGGCAAGTATTAAGTATAAAGTATTAAGTATTACAAGCCTTGCTGAATTCAAGTAATAAGTAACAAGTAATAAGTAATACAAGCGGGCTGAAGCCGACTTTATAACCTTATAACCTCGAAACTCAAAACTGGAGCGAAGCCGACTTTATAACCTCAAAACTCAAAACTCATTATACTTAGATCACCTCCAGTGCTGGCTGAGATCCGGTGAGGGTGATGGTGAGCGTACACGAGGTGCGGTCGGCGGCAGAGGCGGAGTGGGTGTCGGTGATGGTCTGTAGGGGGTAGGGGGTGGAGTCGGTGCCTATCACGAGGCGTCGGCCGTCATGGGTGAGGGCGAGGAAGGCTTGAGGCTCGGTGGAAGCGTTGGGGCGCTGACGGAGCGTGCAGGTGATCTTGACGGTGTAGCGGCGGTAGCCATCCGTGGCTTCGTCGGTCTGCTCCATGGCGGCACAGCCTACGATGGGCATGGGGGTGAGGGGGATGTAGCCTCGCGTGATTACGCACATACCATCGGGGGTGGGGCTGAGCAGGCGGCAGTAGCGGGCGGGGAAGGAGTAGAGACGAGTAATCATTTATTAAGTATTAAGTATAAAGTATTAAGTATTACAAGCCCCATAGGGGCAAGTATTAAGTATAAAGTATTAAGTATTACAGACTGGCTGAAGCATTCTTTATAACCTCATAACCTTAAAACTCTAAACTATATCGAAGCCGACTTTATAACCTCATAACCTTAAAACTCTAAACTCATTCGGGCACCTGCTCCTCCGCTTCGATCTCCTGGATGTAGCGAGCTTCGAGTCGGCGTGCCTTCTCGATGATGCCGGGTATGGGCTTGAAGCCTGCGGCGGTGGGGTCGGAAGTGATCACGAAGGTCTGAGGGCGGATGGTGGCATAGTCGGGAGCTGTGGGGTCGTCGCGGTCGAGACCTGTGCCCTTGAGATAGGTGGCGGTCACGGCTGCGAAGGCTTTAGCATCGTCGGCCTTGCGAGCCATCTCCCATCCCTCTTCGCATCGTTGGCGGAAGAGGAATCGGTCGTAGTCCTTAGTCAGCCGGCCGAGGTTGCCCAAGCATACCTTAACCAGTCGGCAGTCTTCATAGGCTTGAGTCGTGCTGAGAGAGTAAGTCTGCTTGAGTTGGCGCACGATGTCGCTATCGCCCCATCGGGGGTTCTGCAGCCATAGGGCATACATCTCGCGGAGGCGGAGCATGCGGGCTCGGGTGGGGGCGGAGAGGTGGGCTTCTTCCATCTCTTGCACGGAGGCGAGGAGATACTTCGAAGCGGTCTCTGCCATGCGATCTGCTTTGATTGCCACTGTAGTAAAGTATTAAGTATAAAGTATTAAGTATTACAAGCCTTGCTGAATTCAAGTAATAAGTAACAAGTAATAAGTAATACAAGCGGGCTGAAGCCGACTTTATAACCTCATAACCTTAAAACTCTAAACTTATTAAACTCATCAACTCATCAACTCACACCCCGTACCCATCGTACTTCTTCCAAGCTGCTCGGTAGCGGTCGTCGAGGTTCTTCAGCGTCTTGAGGTACTCGTAGCGGTCGCAGGGGGCGGCGTCGGCCATTTGGAGGAGCGTGTTGTAGACCTTCTTCATGCGGAAGTAGACGTCGGCATTCTGTTCGGGTATCTGCTGAATGTCTCTGGGCAGACGGTCGTGGTCGGGGCGAAGGCCTCTGTGGGGAGCGGAGGCAGACTGCGGGCGGTCGGCATCGGAGGAGATGACGGGGTCACCCTCTTGGATCGATTGCTCGGCTGCGGGCATCACTTCGCGCTCCATGCTGACGATGCCCTCACGCGTCTGATGGTCCAGGCGGATGCGTAGATGCTTCTTGAGTTCTGCCTCGATGATGGGGGCATAACGGCGGGGAGCATGGAGTGCGCCAGCGTAGATGATGCGGTTGCGATTGATGCGGAGCAGGAGCATCGCACCTTGTGCCACATCGCGATCCGATGGAGCGAGGGCGAGGTAAGATTGTATCTCTTGGGTGAGAGTCATGGTGGTAGGGATAGAATAAAGGTCTTGATGGGGGGAAGGAGGAGGACCTTTCTTCCCCCCTCAAGACCTATGGTAGGAGAGAGAGCGGGAGGTGGTCAGATGTTGAGTGATCTGAGAAACATTTCGGCGTGGCTGCGGTCGAACGTCGAAGAGAATGTCTTGTCGAACGTTAGGCCGCCTCGGTAGGGTTGATCGTGCCATCTACTGTGTCGATCTCGCCCGTGTAGAAGGGTGCGGGGTAGAGGTCGGTGGCTTCGATTTCGATTTCTGTGCCGCCATTGGTCGATGTGCCTTCACCGCTTGAGCCCTTGGGCTTCGAGACGGTGTTGAACATATCGTTGCCAAGCACGCGGAACTTGCCGTCGCGCTGCTCCACGATGTAGACGAGGTCGTCGTTGACGGCCATGCCGCAGAAGGCTGCTGCGGCTTCGCCCGTACCGGGGTAGGAGATGGTGAACTTATTGAGGATGGTGCACGAGGGCTGCTCGCCCTGGGTTTCCCATTCGAGGTTGCCCTTGTTGAGCGTGAGCTCGATCACTTGCCACTTCTTACCTTCGGCAAGCGTGAACTTGCCTACGTAGACGGCGGCTTTGCTCTGAGTGGTGCCTTCGGCAGTGACGTCGGGCAGAGTGGGCCAAGATACGATGTCGCGCTTGGCGATGTAGTATACGTGGCTCTTGACGCCTGGGATTACGCGCTGGCCTTGGCAGAAGCGAAGGCTCTCGTAGGGGGCGCCAGTGGGGCACTTTGTGGGGGTGGATGATGATGCCATATGATAGGGGGAAAAGTATTAAGTATTAAGTAATAAGTAATAAGTAACAAGTAATAAGTAATACAGCCTGGCTGATTGGGTGCGAGGTGTAAGGAATGTATTACTTATTACTTATTACTTGGTGATCACTCTTTTGCCTTGAGTTCGGCTACGAAGAGCATCTCCTGAGAGAGCGTCTTAAACTGTACGCCGAAGGCCATAGAAGCCTCGAGCGTGAGCGCCCAGGGAGCGTACTTGCCCAGGTCGAGCGTTTCGCCAGGGTTCTCGCCTGCGCCGTAGCCGTAGATCATGTTGCTCTGAGGGGCGATGTGGATGTACTTCGAGCCCTTCTTCGATGCCAAGGGGCAGAATTCCCACAGGCCGTCGGTGCCTTCGAGATAAGTCTTCTTAAACTCAGTGTTGTAGGGCAGAGCGCCGTGGAGGAGCTGATAGTTGCGATTGTAGGCCGAGTAGATGTCCTTCGAGCAGTAGATCTTGACGGGCTGGCTCTGCAGTTCGTCCGATGCAGCGTCGTAGATCTTCTGGAAAGTGTCGATGGCATTGGCCTCGGTGATATCCTCTGTGAGCTGGAGGTAGTTGCCATTGTCAGCCTTGATGCCTTCGGAGAGTTTCTCTGAGTCGGTGATGGTGTCGAAGCCATTGAAGAGATCCTTCGTGGTGGAGCCGTCGGCATTGCGCTTAGCGTTCCAGATGGCCATGTTGAGCTTCTTACCCATGCGGGCGGTGGCGAGCATGAGGATAGACTTGTTGATGTCTACTCCCTTGAGCGCTTCGCCCTGAGTGACGAGCGATCCGTAGATGGTGCCCCAAAGTTCGTTGGGGTCGAAGTTGTAGGCGCAGTTGCCGAGATACATTTCGAGCGTGCGGGCTGTGATGCCTATCTCAGCGTCCTTGACGTTGGTGCGCTTGTAGGGGGCGAGTTCGGCTTCGCCGTTGATCTCGCTGAGCACGAGGTTGCCCTTCAGTCCGGGCATGCCCTGCATGTGCTGGAGCGTGGCCTGTGCGGAGGTCACAGGCATGATCAGAAGTTCTTTCTGATACTGCGTTGCGCTCTTCTTAAGAGCGTCGATAGTGGTGATGGTGAGTGCCATTGGTGGATAGGGATTGGGGTAAGTGTTACGTGTTAGATCACGCTGCGGAACTTGTGGAAGAACGAAGCAGCTTCCATGCCGGGGATGGAGGCAGAGCTATCTTCAGCAGTGGGCGAAGTCGGAGCAGATTCGGCACCATCTTCAGCCTTGAGAGTAGCGATTTCTGTCTCGGCCTTGGCGAGGGCGGTCTGTGCTTCCTCGAGCGATGCCTTGGCAGTGGCTTCAGAGCCTTGCAAGTCAGTGAGGACCTTCTCAAGCGATTGCAGCGCTGCTGCATCGAGCGTGAGAGAGCCGTCGGCACCAAAGGCGGTCGTGGCATCCTTGAGGACTGCCATGAGAACGGGGTAGGTGGGTTTGGTCATGTCAGTAAGAGTGGTAGTTGGAGTATTGGAAGAGTTATAAGTATGATCAAGAGTGGGAGCCTCGGTGCTCTGCGGCTCTGCCACGGGCTGAGCTATCAGTGAAGCGAAGAAGGCGCGCAGACGGTCGAAGAAGGTGCGGTCCGTGTCGGCATCGGCATCGGTCGGGGCGGAAGGTCCAGCCTTGGCAGAGGGCTGGCTCATGGCGGAGAGCCCCTCCGCTACGGGGATAGGCAAGCCACAGGCGGCGAAGATCTCGCGCTGATGGTCCGAGATGGGCTGCGGGGCGGGGGCCGATTCGTCCTCGTCGATGGCATCGATAAGGCCAGCCTTGAGCGCCTCGTCGGCATTGAGCCAACGGGCTTCGCGCATGATCTCAGCCATCTGCTTAGCATCGGAGCGACCAGCAGAGTGGTCGGCATAGATAGCGGCGATGACGGAGTCGATGTTGTCGAGTGTGGACTGCTGATGGCGCAGGCGCTTGATGGCTTCTTCGAGTTGGTCGTGATTGTACATGCCCCATTCGGTGATGCCGGCAGAGGCAGGGTGAACGAGCATCAAGGCGTAGCGGCTCATGATGACCTTCTTAGCGCCCATCGCCAGGATAGTGGCGGCCGATGCGGTCATGCCCACGATGTAGGCGGTCACGTCGCCATGATCGCGAAACTGCTGGCGGATGTCGAGGGCAGTCATCACGTCGCCGCCATAGGAGTTGATCCTGACCGTGACGGGGCGTCCCTTGAGGGGAGAGAGCTTTGACTTCACGTAGGCGGCCGATATAGGGTAGCCTATGTAAGAGTCTATATCTATGTTGTAACTTCTATTGGGCATGCGAATGCGAGAGTTGGTGTGTGTGTGGGATTGAAAACTATGCGAAGATAATATCTTATATATAAAGAGAAAAAGACAAGCCCCATAGGGGCAAGTATTAAGTATAAAGTATTAAGTATAAAGTATTAAGTATTACAAGCCACCGGGGGGCAAGTAATAAGTAATAAGTAATAAGTAATAAGTAATACAGCCTGGCTGAAGCATCCTTTATAACCTCATAACCTTAAGACTCTAAACTTATTAAACTCATTAAACTCATCTTCTCCTTTCCCGCCCAAATAGAAAAAACTCGTTGCCCATGTAGTTTTTTCTCGTTGGGCAACAAGTTTTTCCTGCTTGGGCGGGTTTACTCTTCCGCCTGCTCCTTGGCAGAGGCAATGCGCTTGAAGCGGTATTCGCTCTTCTTGCCAGTGAGCCATGACGATGGGCGGAAGCGGATGCGCACGCCATTGATGCTGTCGGCCGTCACTTCGGCGGGAGTGGCAGCGCTCTTACCATAGACGGCGGGACGGAAGGATCCTACGTCGCCCAAGCGTACGCTATGACCGAGGCGAAGGTGAGCATACATGTGCTTCTGCAGAGCACGGAGCACGGCAAGGACGTCGGCCTCGTTGACGGTGCAAGAGTCGGAGATCTCTTCGGCAAGTTGATCTACACTGACGTAGCCATCGAGCACGGTCTGAGGTGAGTAGACGATGTCCTTGTTGGGAGCCTTGCGGGCGGTGGGCTTAAACTTAAGCATGGTGGTGAAGGGTGGGTTAGGTTAGTAAAGTGGGTGAACGGTTGCAATTGCATAGGCAAAGGTAATGCAGCAGAGAGGGGGAAGTGAAATACGTGGATTTTGGGCGGAGGAAGCGTTGCAGGGCGGGGAGTGGAAGCAAAAGCCTTTTTTAACTTTCGGGTTCCGAGCGGACATTCCTCCACAGACTGAAGCCTTAAAATAGGCGCTACAACGGGCTACAACGCTACACGGCTGATTCTCAACGATTTCGCGCGCTACAAAGGTGGCTACATTGTAGCCCTCTCACTACATAGGGCTACAAATGTAGCGCGATGTAGCCCTTTGTAGCCCCAAAATCGGGCATAGAGAGTGGGGCTTTCCCTATTGATTATCAATATATTACATATAATGTAGCCCTTTGTAGCCCTTTGTAGCCCCCTTTTAAAGGGTGCCGCTCAAAATGTTGCACAAAATAAAGCCCCATAAAGGGGCAATTTTCGGACGAATGCAAAAAAGAGCAAACGAAAAAGCCCCCTTCCTCCCTACCTTTTGGGGGGTGAAGCGGGCTTTGCGGTGGCGAGATGGCGGTAAATGCTGTATATCAAGCGGAAGCGCCGGCGGCGCGGATCTAAAATGCGCTTTTTCTCTTAATCGAGCCCCCAGTGCCCTACGCCGTGAGGGCGAATCAAGGGGGATCGGCGAGCGGTATATGCAGAGCGCATCTGCGCTCTGCAAGTATTAAGTATAAAGTATTAAGTATTACAGACTTGCAGGCTCCCGCCAAGCCCTATGGTACGGGCATTTGGCTTCAGCCCGCTTGTAATACTTAATACTTAATACTTAATACTTGATTGCAGCCAGTCTGTAATACTTAATACTTTATACTTAATACTTGCAGAGCGCATCTGCGCTCTGCCATTATCCTCCCCCCGTGACGCGGAGCAAGTGAGTCTGTTGCGGGAAGCGTTCACACCCGATGTAGAGCGTGTCGAAGGCATCAGAGCCGTCGGTACGATTCTCAAGTCGGTTCTCTTCCGTCTCGGCGAGCTTCTCTCCTCGCTTGTCCTTCTTGCCATTATAGAGACCAGCAGTCTGGATCGAGATGAGCAGAGCTTGATTGCCCTGCTCATTGAAGTAAGGCGTGAGGCGCGCTTGCCCAGCGAAGCCACGATTGATGAGCAGATACTTCTCTATGTGGCGCATGGGCGCTCCGATGTAGACCGGGCGCACGGTCCATCCCTTCTTCTGCAGAGCATTGGTGATCACCCATTGGAAGTCTTGATCATTCACCGCATAGTTGGAGCCAAGGGCAGTAGAGTCATAGTAGAAGATCACCTCCTTGTGGCGGTGGGGCTCGTAGTAGCGAGCGAAGTCGTCGATGAGCTCGGGGATCTTGCGCTCAAACTTCACGTAGAAGGAGTGGATCACGTTGAGCCTATGCTCACTCTCGATGGCTTGCCCACAGACCATCCAGTTGATGTTGGCATTGTAGTCGAAGGCAATGCACAGAGGAAGGTCGGGGCGGAGGTCGGCATCGAGCGCACAGGTGCCAGCCTCGCGGCCTATCTCCTTGAAGTCGTAGCCCAGAGAGTCCAGGCGGTGATGGTCGGTGGCAGTATACTTATGGTGCGGGCGCATGGAAGAGTAGAAGCCATCCTTGAGTATGCTGATGGGTTGGCAGAGGATCGACGTGCGGAACACCATGGGCGGCAGGTCGCGGCGCATCTGGCGCACCCATGCCTCGCCAAGCACCTCGATGTTGGTCAGCGAGGAGTAACGGCGGTATAGGGTGGCACGAGCACGGAGGCGCCGCAGATAGTTCTCTATGTCGGCGAGGTGGCGCTGAAGGTAGCCCGTGGCATCGCCACTCTGGATGCGCAGAAGCGTCTGCTGTTGCTCACAGACCAGGGCTTCGATCGTCTCGATGAGTTCTTGGTCGCAGTCCTTCTCATAGCGCATAAACCATGAGCCCTGACGCGTCACCGGCATATCGCTCGTGATGAGCATGCCATGATGGAAGGGCAGATCGCCAAACTCGCGCTGCTGCCCACGGTTGGCGGGGAAGGTCTCGTCCTTGAGGCGCTCGAAGTTGACAAACTTCGCCTCGTCTATGTCGATGTAGTCGAAGCTCTTAGAGTTCGACGTACCGACGCGGTCTTGCGAGATGATCTGACCGATGGCACCGGTGTAGAATGAGATGACGTTCTCCCAATTGTCGGGCTGAACCAGGGGCGCGGGCCATCCCAATCGGCGGTCGGGGCGGCGGCCTATGTCCCAATGTATGCCACGGCGGAAGCCCCATGCCTCCCAGTGTTGGAACATGGAGGGAAGCGTATTGGTCTTGGCGCGGATGGCGGTGGGCGTGACAAAGGCTGTGGTGGAGCGGGGCATCTGTTGCATGTTGCGCAGATTGATCCAAGCATGCAGCAGGCTCTTGCCCGTGCCTCGACCAGCCACTATCACGGAGGTGTGAGCATCGATGCCACACACCTCACGCTGCATACGATTGAAGTAGACTTCCATCTTCTTTTAAGTATTAAGTATAAAGTATTAAGTATTACGAGCCCGATGGGCAAGTATTAAGTATAAAGTATTAAGTATTACAGACTGGCTGAAGCATCCTTTATAACCTCATAACCTTAAAACTCAAAACTCCTCCCCCTCCCCTGTTCATTTTCGACCATTCTCGTGGTAGCGTTTGCGATGTTTTTCCCCGAGGATGATTCCATCTTTCTCATAGGCACGCCGCATGCGGTAAAACTTCTGGCGGACTGCCTCCCGATACTCTATGCTGATACCTTGCCGCCGACACCACTGATCTATCCCCGTGTTAAGCCCAGCGCGTGAGTGGATGAACGATACGCATTCACTCCATAGGTGGATGCGGAAGAGCGTCTCGATGGCATCAGCCATCAAGGCTCGGGCGCGCCGAGATAGGTGGTTGTAATACTCGGGGCGGTGCATGGAATTGTCGGGGATGATGATGGACACACGCATCTGCTTGCGCGAAGCACCCTCATCGCCCATGGGCGAGATAGTAGGAGGCTCCTCACACCTCGGAGCCCGAGAAAGCAAACGAGAAAGCAGGCGGTTCTCATAGCTCTGAGCGGGAAATCTCACAGGATTGCCAAGCGCATGCGTAAGCCACTGGGCTAAGTAGTGTGGAAGGGGGATGGAGATGGTTATACCTCTCATTTGGTAGTAGAATTATGACAATAAATAAACGTTTATTTTTCTCGCAAATCTACTTGCACAATAATTATTTCTTTATTACCTTTGTGCCGTCAATATTGATGGTCCACCCTGGAGACAGCTTCAAAGGCTGGGAGGATATACTCGAAAAGTTCGGGTACCTCTTCCGACACGATTACGAGCTATTGCGTAATGGCTGGATATTGGAGTCGGAATTCTTCGAAGACTTCTTCGACCTTGTGCTCAAAGCATGCGAGAAAATGTCTGAAGAGAATGAAAGATGAAAGGACGCCTGCCCCACATTTCACGGGGTGGGCACCTCTCTCACTCCAAGGCGGACCTTCTCTGATATACTAATATCTATATATATACTTCACCGCGATGACTGACGATTTGAAACAAAAAATAGATGGGAGCATCGAGGCCTATCGCGCAGGCAATGTAGCCCTCAGCGATGCACTACTCCGTGAAGCGATGGCTCTTACAATCACACCAGAGGAGAAAAGAGAAGCAGGCACCTATCTGCGTTGTGCCTTGGGACTGCATGGTAGGCGTGACGACGTCGACGTAGCATCGCTCCTCAATGGAGTCAAAGACTACTTGACCTATTCATCTGTGGCTGAAAAATACTTCGGCCATAGCGGTGCATGGCTCTCCCAAAGGCTCAATGGCAATATCGTCAATGGGCGACCAGCATCATTCACCTCATCCGAGCTGATGACACTCTCCGTAGCATTGGCAGATGTAGGAAGCAGACTATTAAGCGTCTCCAGGGACATCAAGAGAAGCATCTGACGCTGTGCTTCGACCATCCGCCCCCCCACCCATAATGCCCCCACCATCCAATCAAGGGCAGAGTGAGTGGGGGGCTTTCTGTAGACATACAAGCGGGAAGCCATGGAGTCGAACCATGTAATGTCCTATGGGCACGTGTAAAGGCAAGCAGCGGGCGGGGATGGAAACTAACAACTTAATTCTACCTAAACATCATTACTCATCTTTTGCCCCGACTCGCTGTGATGCTCGCCGTGTATAGCCTTGCAGCCTATCCGATTAGCTGCCTATGCTTCCCATGGGCGACATGGCCAGTGCCTCACGGCGCGGACCATGCCTAATAATCTCATGAAATGGAATAAAAACACACATTTGCGTGAGCACTCTCACGCTACCATGAAAGCGAATCTCTTAAATGAAACCAGTAAAGCGTGCCAGGGCGAGGAGTCGAACCTCGCGCGCTATCCAGCGGCCCCAGCCTAACCTGAGCCTGGCGGTGGGCAGAGCGGCAGCCTCACGGCGCGACCCAATGCCCAGTGTACAGCATTTCGAAAGCGGATAAAAGAAAGCATGTACACAAAGTAAACAATTAGAACGCTTAGCAAAAAGCGTGCGTGAGCACTCTCACGCGGCTGCTGTGCAAATTAGCAAAAACTAATATAGAATATAGAACAATGTGTGCCAGAGCGAGGAGTCGAACCTCGTGCCGTTTCCCCGGGGCAAACCTTACTTCAATCCCCCGGTACTTTAGCCACCACGCGCACGGTCTTCTAACCTTACCTTCCGTGCCTCTGGCTTAAAAGGAGTGGAGCGGGCTTCACAGCAGGCCCCACCCGTTCACAACTAAGAATATATCATGCGCGCACTACTACGTGCGCACACACACGAATAGAAAGTAGGTATTAACGTTGGAGTGAGATCTTGTCGCAGAATATCTCTTCACAGTCGGCCATCGTCTTGGCATAGTCTGAGGGAGAAGGGTGAGTGTAGTACATCACACACCTACCACCATTCATCTTGACAAAAGATCTTAAGCAGAAACGGTGGTCCATCGCAGAGAACCATTCAGGCTGATCCTGCGGCAAAAAGTCGGTAGACACACACATCTGCTCAAACTTCGGGAGGCACTGCACCTCCACGGTATACTCCTCATTCGGAGTCTGTAGGGTAAATTCCATATTCGCAAACATCTTATTTAAGTATTAAGTATAAAGTATTAAGTATTACAGGCGGGCTGAAGCATCCTTTATAACCTCATAACCTCATAACCTCAAAACTCCAAACTCATTAGGCTCTACTGCACAATCTCACCCAATTGATCCTCCAAGTCAATGCCGTAGCGCTCAGCTATGCGGTCGTAGCGAAACACCATCGCATGGAGCACCTGCTCCTTGTCACGAGTGCGCCCATCATTGGTCACCGTCACCTGCTTGATGCCCTTGATGATCTGCTTGAAGCGAACCGAGCGGGCAGTACCTAAGTAGTAGTCAGAATTCTCCAGATAGATCTTAAGCGAATCTTCAGGCAGAGCACTCTCGCCTGTCTGAAGGCAAGCACGCTTATAGAGCGAGAACACGCGGCTCTTGTTGAGCAAGAGCAAGCGAGTAGGCTGCTCAAAGTCGTAGTCACGGCGAACGGTGCGGAGCGTCTTCGTGGTAGTGATCCTATAGTCGGCAGTTGAGAATATCTCACCTGTGCTCTTGAGAAACGCCACAGCGCTCCAGAAGGTAGCAAGCTCATTGCCCGTAGAGAGAATGTCACATTGCGTCTTCAGCCCCGTGATGCATAGACCTTTCACTTCCTCATAGGAGAAAGGGAGATCTATCTTCGCTTGAAGCACACGCATCGCGGAGAGAATCTTACACCAATTCTCTACAATACGCGTATCAAGCCGAGCATAGTCCGTCTCACGGTCCACCTCGGAGCGCACCTCAGAGTAAGTCTCCATGAAGTGAGCTTCGAAGTACTTGCGGTGTTGAAGCACCTGAAGCGTGAGGAAGGAAAGCCCAAACTTCTGCTTCTCCCTCAATGCACCAAACCTGCGCACCTCCTCGGCTGAAAACTCAGAGCGAGGAAAGGAGAGAAACACACAGCGAGAGAACAGAGCAGGATCGGCAGTAGGCATCTCCTGCCCACTCATGATCACACCACTCTTCACGCTCGTCATGATGCGAGCATCAAAGGCAGCACCACTCATCTTCACCCTGCCCACACCATCGTACAAGCCCTTCAGGAATTCTATCTTGTCGGGGCGAATATCGTTCTTATACTCATCCAAGTGGACAAGCGCATTCGAAGCAAAAGCCACATCATCGTTCAAGGCAGTAGCAGTAGAGTTGCGAAGGTTGGGCGCCTTATTGTCGCTGATGAAGAAAGCCATCAGAGCAGCACCCAGCTCAGTCTTGCCCGAGCCCTTCGGACCAAATAGATTCAGTATGGGGAACGAACGCGTGCCATCCGTCACCACATCTCGAAAGAGCGAAGCAAGCCAGTAGCACAGACCTACGATGCCATTGTTGCCATACACCATGATAAAGTCCTCAAGGTATCGGCGCAGGGGCACGTTCTGGAGCGTCTGGTGGATAAACTTACGCTCACGCTCATACTTCTTCTTGTCATCGCGGTGAAGCTTCGAAGCAGCCGGTATGTACCAATTCTGACCACCAGCCAAGCGGCACACGCCAAACTCATCGGCCTTATGGAACTGACCATCCTGCCATATACCATTGCCCCAAGCATAGAAGCCCGCAGCATTCCAGCCCATCTGCTTAATCAGAGACGACGTCTCCGTCTGCTCGTACAGGTAAGTCTTAAGCTTCATCAGTTCCCTATCGCCAGCCATCCACATATAGTTGCCAATGCTCTCAAGCGCCTGGCGAAAGCGAGTGAGGCTCACAAGGTCCTCAATCTGCATCTCGAGCACATCCTCCTGTCCACGATTATTCTTAATGTAGAAGATACGCTTCGGCGCTTCAGCATCCTTGATGTGGAACACAGGGCGAAGCGTGAAGTTCGACCATTGGAAGTCATTACCCTTGTCGGTCTGACCCCAATAGCCACCACCCTCCTTGTAGAAGCCATATTCGCGCAGATCAATCTCACCAGAGCGCTTCTTCTGATCCTTCTCCCGATCCCAGCGAGCCTTCTGAATCAGCGAGCGCCAGAACTCCTTGCCCCTGCGCACCTTGTTCAGACCATCGATCATCATCTCCAGAAGCGTATCGTCCTGAATGTACGAAGCAATCGTAGCCACCTGCTTCAGCTGCGCGCTCTGCCGATCCGTCGGAGCATCCTTGTCCACAATCTTCTGCGCAGCCCACAGCACGAAGTCCTCCTCACGAAGCTCATTGATGCGAGCCTTCGTCTGGAAGAAGTCGCCCGGATCCTGCTTAAGGTTACCCTCCTTGCAGGGAAGCTCCCTCACAGTCACATTCAGTCCCAAGCGCATAGCCATCTCACCATTCCGCAGCACATACTTAATGCCCGTACCATAGCGCTCACCCTGCGGCACAGGATCGGCATCATTGATGAAGCACACATTCTCCGAAAGCCTCTTCAGAGAGAGCAGCTGATCCTTAGTCCAATTGCCACCAAGCGTAGCTACCACATTATTGATGCCCACAGAGTGCATCTTCATCGCATCTGGCGCACCCTCCACCAAGTAAAGCCTACCCTCCTTCCCCGCCTGAGACCAAGCCTCATTCATGCCAAATACCGTCTCACCCTTATGGTACACCTCACTCTCCATAGAGTTGACATACTTAGCCTGCGTACTGCCCTCAGTCAAGTCGCGAGCAGTGAAGCCTATCGTCTTGCCCTGACGGTCGCGGATAGGGATCACCAGCCGACCACGCATAAAGTCGTAGATCCGGCCCTTCTCCTCATTCCGCTTCAGCAGCCCCAGGTCGATGAGCAACTCTTGACTCTCACCCATGCGGCGAGCCCACCCGGCAAGCGTATCCCATGCCTCGGGAGCATAGCCAATGCCAGCCTCCCTCACATAGTCGAAGCCCCACCTCTGCACAGCATACTGCAGAGCCGAGCGCGAAGCATCCGTCTCCGCCATGAGCAGCGACCGATACATATCAGCCACCCTCTCATTCAGCCCAACCATAGCCTCGCGGCGCAGGCGCTTCTGGCGATCATCCTCGTCTTCAGCCTCCTCATCCACCTCTATGCCATACCTCGCAGCAAGAGCCTTCACAGCCTCCGGGAAAGTCTTACCATCACGCTTCATCACAAAGGCAATCACGTCGCCACCATCCTGACACTGACCAAAGCAATGCCACGTCTGGCGCACCTGATTCACGTGAAAGCTCGGAGTCCGCTCACCATGAAACGGGCAACAACATACCCAGTCCTGCCCAGCATTCTTCAAGTCCGGACACGATTCCCGTACCACCTCCACAATGTCGGCAGCACGCTGCACACGGTCTATCGTCTCTTGATTAATCATATTCCTATTCTACTTTTAATGTGTGTGTATTCTTCTTCGTTGTGTGTGTAGTGTGTATTCGCAAGAGAACCTCTGCGCGTTTTCTCGAGAGAACCTCACCTATTGAGCGTCCCTCTGAGCCTCGTAAGCCTTGATCATCTCATCCTCAGACCAGTCAGGGTGAGCCTCGCTCAGTTCCGAGTAAGCACCGCAGTTCTTCATCTCCTGAAGCACCGCATCCTCATAGTCACTCTGACCAGCCAGCCCAAACATGATCACCAAGACCACACCTACAGCAGCCCATTTAGCCACCTTAAGAGCATTCTTAATCATAGTCGCATCCATAATCTTATACAGTCTTTAAAAATCATTTATCGCCAATTTGCGCCAATTCATCCCTCGCGCTCGAAAAAATCGTAGCACAAAGCTTACGCGTCAAGAAAGCCTCCATCACGTCCACCTTAGAGTAAACAATAGGAGATCTCTCGCTATCGCCCGAACGCTTACACCTCACGAGCCCAGCCTTCTCAAGCCTCCTGAAGTCGCTATAGTCAGCGCCCACAATCTTCAGCCATTCGAGCAAGTCCTTCTTCCTCACCCAGTCAGCCGCCGGCTCATAAGCCTTAACAGCCTGCATCACACCAAGGCTCACAGCCTCCATCACAAGCCTCTTCACATCGCTCGCCTTCAAGCCAACGATATACCTCTGAGGTAAATCACCTTCTAAACTCATAACCTCATTAACCTCATTAACCTCATTAACCTCATTAAACTCATTAAACTCCTCGACTCCTCGACTCCTCAACTCACTCAACTCATCAACTCATCAACTCATCAACTCATCAACTCATCAAACTCATAGCCTCATAGCCTCTTAATTATGTACACCTTCCGTCCTCTCTCGTTCAGCCCCCAATGCCACACATATGACTCATCGCCTTTTCCCGCATTGAAAGCCTTACACGCGATCGAAACAGCCTGGCTCGTAATCTCCTCCCTCGGGATCTCAACATACGTGCCTTTCTTCATACACTTCATAGTCAGCCGCAAATCTATGCGCCATACAAGTGAACTCTTTTTCTCATTTTCCGTTTGGAACATAATACCTATTAGGTTACTTAGTCCCTTGTTCGCGATTGAGAAGCACGCTTATGAGGCGTTCTTTCTCGGCGATTATGTCCTTAAGGAGTGTATTCTCTCGCTGAAGAACTTCTAATGAATGAGAATCTTCAGGGTGCCCAAAAGTGGCTGTGGAGGGCGTTTCTATATTGCCAGACGAATTGACCTGCGTGGTGTTGTGGTGTCCGTTGACTTGTACATTGCTCTTTCCATCGGGAAGTAGCATTTCACCCTCGCCAGTGAGGAGCCAATTGCCATCTACTTGAGGGAATGAACGCTTAATTCGCTCGGGGTCGTAGGTGTTGCGGCGCAACCAACCAGATACAACTCCAGATTGGCAGCCCATTAACCTTGCGAATTCCGATTGATTACCATGCGCAAAGCGCACAATCAACTGTTCTATTATTCCTTTTCTTTCCATATTTTTGTTCTTTTATTCCTTAAAATAACACAGATCGCACAATTTCTCTGCGTTTTGTTTGTATCATCTCTGCGTTTTGCTTATGTTTGCAAGCGTAATTCATTACGTTGCTATCGCGTAAAGTCTTTACGAGTACAAAAGTAACCTAATAGGTATTATGTAAAATATACCCTTATAGCCTCTTTATCCGTTTTTTGTGAGATAAAGAGGCCATAGGGGTATATAATAGAGTATTTGTAAGACTAATATAGAATTAATACAGATTAGTTTTCCAATTGTTTTCCAATTGAATGTTTCTCTCAGTAATATGATGTTCTAACATCATGATTCTCCAATCATTTTATCCCTTATCTTAAGAGATTCCGGTTCTGAAGGTCCAGGGTTTGAATCCCTGCGAGGTCACATATTGAAAGCGGATGTCTCCTGTGAAAGGGGGGGCGTCCGCTTTTGTTGGTACGCTCGGCATGAGCATTATCTAACGGGTGCAAGTCCCGAGTAAGCCCTAATA
>CALEKA010000107.1 GCA_937898715.1 uncultured Prevotella sp. | reverse complement strand
ACGCCGGACTCCCCCACCAGGCACGTGGGAAGCGACCGCACCAAGGAATTTGCGCAGTATCCGCACCGCTACCCGATGCTCTCGCTCGGCAACACCTACAACATCGGTGAAATCGAGGACTTTGTACGCAGGGCTGAGAAAGATCTGGGCAACGTCAAGTTTACATATTCATGCGAATTGAAGTTTGATGGTTTAAGCATTTCCTTGATTTATGAGAATTATCGTTTAGTCCGAGCTGTAACGAGAGGTGATGGAACAAAAGGCGACGATGTTACTGCCAATGTGAGAACCATTCGCACTATTCCATTGGAATTGGATCCATCGTGTGGATGCCCGCCTGATTTTGAAATACGTGGTGAGGTGTTGATGCCATGGAAAAGCTTTGAAAGGCTTAACGAGGAACGTGCCTTGCGCGAAGAACCTCTCTTTGCAAATCCTCGAAATGCAGCTTCAGGCACATTAAAAAGCAAAAGTTCGGCAGTAGTTGCTCACAGGCATTTGGATGCATACTTATATTATGTATTGGGCGATGAAATAAAAGCCCCCACTCATTATACCCGTTTGCAATTGGCACGGAAATGGGGCTTCCAGATTTCTCATCATATACAATTAGCTCATTCTGTAGACGAAATATTCCAGTATATCGACTATTGGGATGTACATCGACGTGAATTGCCTGTAGCTACAGATGGTATTGTCTTGAAAGTAAACTCATTGCGTCAACAATCGCTTTTGGGACTTACTGCGAAAAGTCCGCGTTGGGCAATAGCCTATAAGTTTAAGGCAGAAAGAGCATGTACACGATTGCTCAAAGTTACCTATCAAGTAGGCCGGACTGGTGCGGTAACTCCTGTTGCTAATATGGAACCTGTATTGCTCGCTGGTACAATTGTAAAACGTGCGTCTCTACATAATGAAGATATCATTAATCAACTTGACCTCCACTTGGGAGATTATGTATACGTAGAGAAAGCCGGAGAGATTATTCCTCAAATAACAGGTGTAAATCTTGATGCAAGAGAGGAAAATCAAGCAAGTTTGGGGGGCAAAATAGAATTCATTAAGCAATGTCCCGAATGTGGAACCCCCTTGGTACGTTATCCAGGAGAAGCAGCACATTATTGTCCAAACGATACAGCATGTCCTCCACAGTTGAAAGGGAAAATAGAACATTTCATTTCTCGTGATGCCATGAATATCGATTCTCTTGGTCCCGAAACGATTGATGGCTACTTCGAACGAGGACTCATTCACGATGCTGCAGATCTTTATCAACTTCGTTTGGAAGACCTGTGGGGTGAAGATGGCAATAAAATGCGCTCTGCTCAGAAGATTCTTGATGCATTGGAAGAAAGCAAACAAGTTCCTTTCGAACGTGTATTATTTGCCCTCGGTATACGATTTGTAGGAAAAGTCGTTGCTAAAGGTATAGCACGACATTTCAAATCAATGGATGCGCTGTCAAATGCTACTTTAGATGAGCTCCTTTCATGCGATGGTGTAGGCGAGGTGATCGCTTCAAGTGTAATTACTTTCCTGCATGAAGAGCGCAATATCTCTTTGATACAACGTCTGAAGGAATCCGGTCTGCAAATGGAAATAATGCAATCAGAAAATTCTAGTAATCTACTTGAGGGACAAACAATTGTAATCAGTGGGACATTTGAGAAGCATTCACGTGAAGAATACAAGAAGCTTATAGAAGATAATGGAGGTAAGAATACAGGAAGCATTTCAAAAAAAACGTCTTTTATTCTTGCAGGCGATGGCATGGGACCTTCTAAGAAAGATAAAGCAGAAAAACTTGGTATACCTATTATAAGTGAAGATGAATTTTTAAGAAAAATCCAGGCAGAATAGTTTCAGTACGCCGCCCGACGTACTTGAGCACGTTGGACGGTGTACTAATTCTATTGACTTTAACTGAAAATACTATATACCAGGAGTCTATTTTTTACTAAAAAACTTTACAGTATAAGAGCAGGTTTACTGAATGGCTTACAATAGGAAGAAGAAAAAGTTCTAAATTCTGAAATGAAATAAAACATTCCCGCAAGGACAGAGCAAGAATCGATGTGCTCAAAGCTTCTGAAATGTAATGCTTTCCCCATTTTTAGTACGGGAAAACTGCAAAACAATGGAGTAACATCGGAAAAGATAGCTTTTTGCAGCTAATTATTCAAAGAAAAATGCTAAATTTGTCGCCGCTTACGTTATGCAACTCTTGTAAGACAATAATAAGGATTAGCAAAGCGTGTAGCACATTGCAATTGATAATATATAATCAAAAGACACAAAATGGATATTCAATTTGAGAAAATTGGTAAGGTGAGTGGTGAAATCACCATCAACATGGTTAAGGCCGATTACGAAGCAAACGTAAACAAGGCACTTAAGGATCTTGGTAAAAAGGTGCAGATGCCTGGTTTCCGTCCCGGTCATGTTCCCGCAAGCCTCGTAAAGAAGATGTATGGCACTCAAGCCAAGGCCGAAGAAGTAAATAAACTTCTACAGGACTCACTCTTCGATTTTATCAAGACAAAGAAGATTAACATGCTTGGTGAGCCTCTCGGAAGCGACAAGCAGACACCTCAGGATATTGAGAAACAAGACGACTTCACTTTTATCTTCGACATCGCTATTGCTCCTAAATTCAAGGCAGAGCTCGGTGAAGATGATACAATCGATTACTACGATATCGAAGTTAGTGATGATACTATCACCAAGCAGCTCGGTGCTATGCAGCAGCAGGCTGGACACCCTGAAAGCGTAGAATCTTATGAAGATCGTGACATCCTTCGTGGTACACTTGCTGAACTTGATGAAAATGGTCAACCCAAGGAAGGTGGTATCGTAGTAGAGAATGCTTCGCTCATGCCAAGCTACTTCCAAAATGACGACCAGAAGAAAAACTTCGAGGGTGCTAAGAAGAACGATGTTATCACTTTTAATCCTACTACGGCTTACAATGAAAGTGAAGCAGAACTATCATCTCTTTTCAAGATCGAACGTGATGATGTAAAGAACCACGCTGGTAACTTCAGCTTCCAGGTAAATGAAATCAGTCGTTTCGTTCCCGCTTCTCTTGATCAAGAGTTCTTCGACAAAGTATTTGGCAAAGACGAGGTAAAGAGCGAAGAAGATGCTCGCAATAAGATCAAAGAAAGCATTCAGGAACTTCAGAAGAACGATAGCGACTATAAGTTCCTCCTCGATGTACGTTCTTACGTAGAAAATAAGGTTGGTGACCTTGAATTCCCTGATGAACTTCTCAAGAAGATCATGAAGGCCAACAATAAGGATAAGGACGATAAATTTATCGAAGACAACTACGCTAAGAGCATTGCAGAGCTCAAGTGGAGCCTTATCAAGGATCAGTTGGCTAAGGCTAACAAAATTAAGGTGAACGACAAGGATGTTAAGGCTGCTGCTGTGCAGGCTGCTCGCTTCCAGTTCGCTCAGTACGGCATGAACAATATTCCTGATGAATATCTTGAAAACTATGCTCAAGAAATGCTGAAGCATCAAGAGCAAGTAAATGCACTCATCGAGCGTTGCGTTGACCAGAAGCTTACTGAAGCTCTCAAGTCAACAGTAAAACTCAACCACAAGGCTATTTCTCAGGAAGATTTTGCTAAGATGTTTGAAGAGAATAAGTAAATCCTTCTCGCTTCAAAAAACTTGACAATCTGACGTTAGTGTGCGAATATGCAAATGTATAAGGAAGAAAGATCTTTAGATCATTCCTCTTCCTAAAAGCTACACATTTGCACGTTCGCACACTCGTTTTAAATTTGCGTTTATTCCTTATGTGTAGGATTCGTATATTGGTACCTATCTTCACACTAGGTATACTTGAATTGCTGAAAAGTAGTTCGTTCTTATATCTTAAACAGTACTGACTTCGCAGGTTTCAATACAAGCAAAAAGTTGGTAGTAAAAATAAGAGACCATGGATATTACATCAGATTTCAAAAAATTCGCATCGTCTAAGGCTGGTATCAACTCTATGGTGGTTGACGACATTATTAAGAGTCAAAACCAATACCTCAATCCTTACATCCTTGAAGAACGTCAATTGAATGTGACTCAAATGGACGTATTCTCACGTTTGATGATGGATCGTATCATTTTCTTAGGTACGCAGATTGACGACTATACGGCTAATACGCTTCAGGCACAACTTCTTTACCTTGATTCAACAGATCCAGGGAAAGACATCTCTATCTACGTGAACTCACCTGGTGGTTCCGTATACGCAGGATTAGGCATTTACGATACAATGCAATTTATTCAGAGCGATGTTGCAACAATCTGTACGGGTATGGCAGCCTCAATGGCAGCCGTTTTGCTCGTTGCTGGTCAAGAAGGTAAACGTTCTGCCCTACCCCACAGCCGCGTGATGATACACCAACCTATGGGAGGCGCACAAGGACAAGCTTCTGATATCGAAATCACTGCGCGTGAGATTCAAAAACTGAAGAAAGAACTTTACACCATTATAGCAGACCACTCTCATACAGACTTTGACAAGGTTTGGGCTGATTCAGATCGCGACTATTGGATGACAGCACAAGAGGCCAAAGATTATGGCATGATTGATCAAATATTTCAACCCAAGAAGAAAAGTAACTAATTATGTGCGCAAAGAAGAGTGAACCCAAGTGCTCTTTCTGTGGAAGATCACAATCGGAAGTACCCATGCTGCTAACAGGTGCAAATGGCTACATATGCTCCGACTGCATACAAAATGCTTACCACATGCTTGAGGAATACATTCCTGGAGAAGTGGCAAACGGGAAGAAAGGTATCAAGGAACAAGAAAAGATAGATCTTAATAATATTCCTAAGCCTAAAGAGATCAAGGATTATCTTGACCAGTATATCATAGGACAGGATGATGCAAAGCGCTATATGAGCGTGGCTGTATATAATCACTATAAGCGATTGGCTCAGCATGATGTAGCTAATAAGAAGTTCGCTGATGTTGAGATTGAGAAGTCGAATATCATCATGGTTGGATCCACTGGTACGGGTAAAACGCTCTTAGCTCGTACCATTGCTAAGTTGCTGAATGTGCCCTTTACTATTGTCGATGCAACAGTCTTTACGGAAGCAGGTTATGTAGGCGAAGATGTAGAAAGCATTCTATCACGTCTGCTTCAGGTGGCTGACTACGATGTAGAGAAGGCAGAAAGAGGTATTGTCTTTATTGATGAAATCGACAAAATTGCGAGAAAGGCTGATAATCCATCGATTACTCGTGACGTAAGCGGTGAGGGTGTTCAGCAAGGCTTACTCAAACTCTTGGAAGGAACCATGGTAAATGTTCCGCCTAAGGGTGGTCGTAAACATCCAGATCAAGACTACGTGCATGTAGACACTCGCAATATCCTCTTCATCTGTGGAGGTGCATTCGATGGTATAGAAAAGCGAATTGCGCAGCGACTTAACGCTCATACTGTAGGGTATAATTCCGTACAGAATGCTAAGAAGATTGATCCAAAGAATTTGATGCGTTATATCGAGCCACAAGATTTAAAATCATTTGGTTTGATTCCCGAAATCATTGGCCGTCTGCCTATTCTTACTTACCTCAATCCATTAGATAAAGAAGCTCTGGCACGTATTCTTGTAGAGCCTAAGAATTCTATTATCCGCCAGTATACCAAACTGTTTGATATAGATGGAGTGAAACTTACGTTTACTCAAGGCGCTTTAGATTATATTGTAGATAAAGCAGTAGAGTTTAAGTTGGGAGCTCGTGGCTTACGTTCTATCGTTGAGACTATCATGATGGATGCTATGTTTGAAATTCCTTCAACCGACAAAAAAGAATTTGAGGTTTCAAAAGAATATGCCGAACAACAAATGGAAAAGCATGGTAAGCTAAGCTGATTTTGCGCTTTAGTACATAATAATCAAGTAGAATAGGCAAGGCATGAGGCAAATTCCTAATAAGGAATATTACTTCGTGCCTTGCTTGTTTCTCTACTATCTCTCCCACCTATATGATATTTATACGAAAAAAGCACTATAAAAATAGATATACAATATTTCATTATCAAGAAAATTGTTATACCTTTGCTTAGGTAAATAATGAGAGCTCTTCATGACGTAAAAAAAATGAACGCTTTCATTTCCTAACCTCTAAGCAACCAAGGAAAGCTATGAAGGAAGAATACGAATTGAAAAAAGTGTTGAAGGAACATTTTGGTTTCGATACATTCAAGAGCAATCAAGAGCAAATTATCAAATCGCTATTGAGCGGACACAATGTCTTTGTACTTATGCCTACGGGCGGAGGTAAATCATTGTGCTATCAATTGCCTTCCCTTATTATGGAAGGTACTGCGATTGTAATTTCTCCACTTATTGCCTTGATGAAGAATCAAGTGGATGCAATCAGACATATGAGTCAAGATGATGGCATAGCACATTTTATCAATTCGTCTCTAACTCGCAGTCAAATAGAGAAGGTAAAGGACGATATAAGAAAAGGAGTTACAAAACTTCTATACGTTGCTCCTGAATCACTGACTAAAGAAAGTAACATAGAATTTCTGAAGTCTGTAAAAATATCATTCTATGCAATAGATGAAGCACATTGTATCTCAGAATGGGGGCACGACTTCCGTCCTGAGTATAGGAAAATTCGTCCTATAATCAATGAGATCGGCAATGCACCTGTTATCGCACTTACGGCGACAGCTACCGAAAAAGTAGCAACCGACATTATGAAGAATTTAGGAATAACAGATGCTGATAAATTCAAGAGCTCATTTAATCGTCCTAACCTCTATTATGAAATTCGTCCAAAGACGAAAGACATAGATCGCGACATCATCAAGTTTATCAAGCAAGGTCCTGAAAGAAGTGGCATTATATATTGCTTGAGTCGTAAGAAAGTGGAAGAATTGGCAGAAGTTTTACGCATGAACAATATTAAGGCACAAGCTTATCATGCAGGCATGGACGCTGCCACTCGATCACAGACGCAAGACGACTTCTTGATGGAACGTATCAATGTGATTGTTGCAACCATAGCATTTGGTATGGGCATCGATAAGCCAGATGTTCGCTTTGTGATACACTATGATATCCCCAAAAGTCTCGAAGGATACTATCAGGAAACCGGTCGTGCAGGACGTGACGGAGGAGAAGGAAAGTGCATCGCATTCTATTCACGCAAAGACTTACAAAAACTAGAAAAATTCATGGAGGGAAAACCGGTGGCTGAACAGGACATCGGTCGACAACTCTTGAAAGAGACCGCAGCATATGCTGAAAGTTCTGTATGTCGCCGTAAATTGCTCCTTCACTATTTCGGAGAGACATACGACAAAGACAACTGCGGAAATTGTGACAACTGTTTACACCCTAAACAAAAAGTGGAAGCTAAAAAAGATTTGATGAAAGTGTTAGAAGTTATCCTTGCTACAAAGGAGAACTTCTGTGATGATTATATTAAGGATGTCCTACTCGGAAATCGTACAGAGGAAGTTTGTGCTTATCACCACGACCAATTGGAAGAATTTGGATGCGCTGAAGACTCTGACGAACGCAAACTGAATGCAGTCATTCGACAGGCTTTAATCTCTGGCTATCTTGATAAAGACGTCAATAATTATGGTGTTCTCAAAGTAACGGAAGCAGGACACAAATTCTTGAAGAAGCCACAATCATTTATGATAAGTGAAGATCGCAACTTTGAGGAAGAAGCTGAGGCAGAAATTCAAGAAGAAGCCAATTTCGCTGTTGATCCAGCACTCTTCAAGATGCTTAAGGAGTTGCGCAAGAAAATGTCGGCAGAGCTTGATGTCCCTCCCTACGTAATATTCCAGGACAACTCTTTGGAAGCAATGGCCACTATCTATCCGCAGACTCTTGAAGAATTGCAGAATATTCCAGGTGTTGGTGCTGGTAAGGCCAAGCGATATGGTCAGGATTTCTGCAAACTCATCAAAAAGCATTGCGAAGAAAACGAAATAGAACGACCTGAGGACCTGCGTATACGTACTACCGTCAACAAGTCGAAGATCAAAGTCGGAATTATCCATAGTATTGATCGCAAGGTAGCACTTGATGATATAGCAGTCGCGAATGGTATAGAATTCGACGAATTGCTTGATGAAATTGAAGCGATAGTCTATTCTGGTACAAAAATCAACATTGACTACTTTATAGAGGATGTAATCGATGATGATCATGTAGAGGATATCTACCAATACTTTAAAGAAAGCGAAACGGACGATTTGGACGAAGCTCTTGACGAATTGGGCGACGACTACACGGAAGAAGAAATACGTCTTGTCCGTATTAAGTTCATCTCAGAAATGGCTAATTAAGCCTTTCACGATTTATTGATTATGACAGAAACAAATAATAGCGAAAGCACAGAAAAGAAAAGCTTGAACTTTATCGAGCAGATTGTAGCCAACGACCTCAAGGAAGGAAAAAACGGGGGACGACTCCAAACACGTTTCCCGCCAGAGCCCAATGGCTACTTACATATTGGCCATGCGAAAGCCATCTGTATGGACTTTGGCGTAGCAAAGAAGTTTGGTGGTGTATGTAACCTCCGCTTTGACGATACAAATCCTCAAAAGGAAGATACAGAATACGTTGACGCCATCAAAGAAGATATCCAATGGCTTGGATTCAAGTGGGGTAATATCTACCACGCTTCTGATTATTTCCAACAGTTATGGGATTTCGCCATTCGTCTGATTAAAGAAGGTAAAGCATACGTGGATGAGCAGACAAGCGAAGAGATTGCTGCTCAGAAAGGTACCCCTACTCAGCCTGGTGTGGAAAGCCCTTATCGTAATCGCCCCATTGAAGAAAGTCTTGAACTTTTCGAGAAGATGAATAAGGGTGAAATTGCTGAAGGAGCCATGGTGCTTCGTGCAAAGATAGATATGGCTAATCCTAATATGCACTTCCGTGATCCGATAATCTATCGTATCATCAATAAAGAGCATCATCGTACGGGCAATAAGTGGAAAGTTTATCCTATGTACGATTTTGCCCACGGACAAAGCGACTACTTTGAAGGAGTAACCCACTCTATCTGTACGCTCGAATTTGTACCCCATCGTCCCCTTTACGATCACTTTATCGATGAGTTGAAGGAAGGCAAAGATTTGGATGACAATCGCCCACGTCAGTATGAGTTCAATCGTCTTAACTTGACTTATACTGTTATGTCGAAGCGCAAACTTCTCGCTCTTGTACAAGAGCATTTGGTAGATGGTTGGGATGATCCTCGTATGCCGACTGTATGTGGATTGCGTCGTCGTGGTTACTCACCTGAAGCAGTGCGCAAGTTTATCGATATGATAGGCTATACAAAGTTTGATGCTCTCAACGATTATGCTATGCTCGAAGCAGCTGCTCGTGAAGATCTGAATGCACGTGCACTTCGTGTGAGCGCAGTACTTGATCCGGTTAAGCTAATCATTATCAACTATCCTGAGGGGCAGACTGAGGAGATGGAAGCTATCAACAATCCTGAGCGAGAGGAAGATGGCACACACACCATCACATTTAGCCGTGAACTTTGGATGGAACGTGCTGACTTCATGGAAGATGCTCCCAAGAAATTCTTCAGAATGGTTCCAGGCAAAGAGGTGCGTTTGAAGAATGCGTACATCGTAAAATGCACAGGATGCAAGAAAGCCGCTGATGGAACAATTGAGGAAATTTATGCAGAATATGATCCTACAAGCAAGAGTGGCATGGAAGGAGCTAATCGTAAGGTCAAAGGTACACTCCATTGGGTAAGCGTAGCACATAGTGTTCCTGCTGAAGTTCGACTTTATGATCGCTTGTTCAGTGTGGAGAATCCCTCAGCTGACGATCGTGACTTCCGCGAACTGCTTAATCCTGACTCACTCAAGGTTCTTAGCAATTGCTATGTAGAGAAATTCGCAGCAGAGAATCCTACAGGCAATCGCTATCTGCAATTCCAACGCACAGGATATTTCACAGCAGACAAGAATTCAACACCCGGCCATTTAGTATTCAATCGTACGGTAGGTCTTAAGGATACTTGGGCAAAAAAGAAATAATATTCTCTGCTTTTCTTTAGATTTGAAAAATTAGGGCTACGCTGAATGGGGAAACTTTGATGATAGAAGTATTCCTTTTCAGCGTAGCCTATTTAATTTAGTTACTGACCATGAATAACGATAGCGATAATAAATATTTGCGTGAAGCGATCGAAGAGTATGAACGCAAGATTGAAAATGGCGAAGATTTCTATATGGACGCCTCTGTCTTAATGGATATTGAGGCTTATTATGAGAAAAATAATCGCGACTATGATGTAGAACGCATCATGCGATTTGCGGAACGCCTACATCCAGATAGTGAAGATGTGCTTATTGTCAAAGCATATAGACTAAAAGCCAAAGGGAAATGGGCGGAAGCATCGAATATTATCAAGCGCATTCCTAACCAGGCGCATCGAGATGTGCAGTTGTTTTATGCCGAGGCGGATGTCGCTTCAGCATGCACCTCACGAGCTATAAAACGAATCACCAATTGCTTACCCGCTGTATTACGGGAGGAAGACTATGACTGGTATCTGGATTTAGCAGAAATCATGGTTGACTATGGCTTTGTGAAGCGTGCCGCGGGATTACTACTTGTTATCCCGAAGAAATACAAATTTCGCAGAAGGGTGGACGAATTGCTTACAGAATGCTATTATACAATGCAGGAATTCGACAAGTGCCTTAATATTTGTAATGACATAGTTGATGAGTCGCCTTACGATGCTGAGGCATGGGTCCGATTGGCTGATATTCAGCAGAAATGTAACAAGGTAGAAGACTCAATCGTAAGTTGTGACTATGCTTTGGCAATTGATGAACAGAATAGTCGTGCTATGGTGCTCAAAATTTATGCTATGTCGTGCGTCAAAACACCAGAAGAGACACTCCGACTTTGCATGGAATGCATTCGTCTTTTACCAGATAATTATGAATTTCATCTAAGAGCTGGTGAGCAACTTTTCATCCTCAAACAACCAGAAAAAGCCCTAAGACATTTTCAAGAATCACTGAAGCTTTGCCCTGTTGATTCGCCAGATAGGGCAAGGCTGATAGGAAACCTCGCATATTTATATGTTTCTATGGGGTTGTATACAGAGGCTGAAGATATTATGCTCTCCTGCCTGTCGGGTGGGTCGCCATTTGAACCTTATGTACAGTTGGCGAATTTGATGTTCGCTTTCAATGTTAAGGAACAAGCTGCATTTGAACTTTCACAGGCAATCGCTTGCCCCAACCTCTCGGATAAAGATTTTTATGCCGTAGCTCAGATCCTTATTGAAAATGCATGTTATAGAGAGGCTTTCCATCTTTGGAACACACTTGCTGGCTGTGCCGAAGAGAAGCATTACGTAGATCTTCATGCTTACATAGCATACGCTATGTATAAGATGGGTGAAAAAGATGAATTAACCTATCAAATTACTTTTGCAACATCTTGCGCGCCCGAATTACTAATGAACCTTTTTAGTAAGGAGGTAAAGGTTAATAGTCTCGCTGAACTCATAGCTTTTCTTGATTTGGATATATAATCAGTTTTCAAGTGGTCAAAGCAGATTGAAGTGTTTGATTGAGCAACTTTGAAGAACATTGTTGCAATTTGTTAGCTCCCTCTGCGTATCTTAAAAATGCCAGATTTTTCTGACTATACACAGGCTTAACCATGATACTTTAACGATGAAGATTATAGTGCTTTAATGATCTTCATCGTTAAGTTCTAATGATCTTCATCGTTAAGTTCTAATGATCTTCATCGTAAGCTCTAATGATCTTCATCGTTAGCTCTCTATGATGAAGATCGTTAGAGTTTCATGATTTTGATGCTTTATCAGAGCTATAAGTGTTGCCGTTAATCAACTTGGAAATCAAGAAATTACAAGTTAAATCTATTTCGATAGGCACCTCGCTTATTTTAAGCTATTTATCGCAGAACTGACAATCTCTAAGCTCTTTTGATCTGTAGGAAAGATGGCTTTAGTCTTCCAATCGTTTTGTTGGGTAGCATCATTTTTATCGTCGCTATCATCGGCTGTAGTGCTATTTAAAAGGTCGTAATTAAATAATATAGCAGAGAGAGGTGCTTGAGATTGAAAAGAATCAGAAAGTTTACGAAAAATATAGTTTAGGAATGAATCGCGTGCGTCAGAAAGTGTACCAATACTGCGTGCCATGGCATCGCGTGGATAAGATACGTCGTCAAGTATATATGGTTTCCCCACGCGTTGGGCTATACGATTACATGCATCCAGCCGTTCGTCCATGCGAATATATACTCGTGCCAGTCCACTGAACAAGTTTGAGGGAGTAACCCATCCTATTTCATAAGGGTTGGTAATGATCGAAACAAAATCTACGCCATCCGTATCCATGATGGATTGAAAATTTTGCTCTTTCTCGTTGTCTGTTGGAATTGGAATAGATACAGTCAACATGCGTTCATTATCAATGGATTTTATCCAAGAGACTATTTGGCTTATATGCGGATAGAATGTTTCTTGTGTCTCTTGTGATGTTGGCTGCTTGTAGAGTTTCCATGCTATTATAGAGTTTGTATAAGAATTTCCCTTAGAGTTGGTACTGGTATACCTTCTAATTAGCTCCTGTATTTTGTTCTCATAATTATCATGATTGTTAAGATCTGGGATAGGAATGCCTATTGTCACATCTATATGTTGCTTCTCAAAGTGCTTCAATAACTCGTCAAGAGCAGCAATTTCTGCACTCTTATTTGTGCAAGAATCTGCCATTCCTTGCAACGATATAGCAGCGTACTTTATCCCTAATTTCTTTAAAGACAAAGCTGTGTAGTTAATCACTTTAGCTCTGTCAGCTTTACCTAATTTTATGATAGTTGATATGTCTCCCAGATTCGCTCCAACGTAATAACAAGGCTTACTTGTTTTTTTGTCAAAAAACTGAGCGTCAATAATCTTTAAAGAAGACAAAGACTGCGCCATCAGCCTGAAATGACAATTGACGCACAATAGAAACACGATGCAAATTAGAAAATACCAACTGCGCTTCATAACTCTATAATTCTTTACAGACGCGCTTTCATAGCGCGGTCCATTTCTCTTCGATCTTGTTTCTCTTTCAAGGTGTTTCTCTTGTCGTATTCTTTTTTACCGCGGCATAAGCCAATCACGACTTTCGCTATACCTTTCTCATTGATAAACATGCGAAGGGGGACAATGGTGAAACCTGGCGATTTCGTATCGTCTTGTAATGAAAGTATCTCTTTGCGATTGAGCAGAAGTTTTCTGTCTCGACGTGTTGCGTGGTTATTGAACGAACCAAAATCGTATTCGGCAATGTATGAATTCTTCATCCACATTTCACCATTGTGAATGTAGCAAAATGTGTCGACCAAACTAGCTTTTCCCGCACGAATACTCTTTATTTCAGTGCCCGTGAGTACAATCCCAGCAGTATATTTATCAATAACCAAGAAATCGTGCTCTGCACGCTTGTTCTTAATATTTATTCTTGAGGTTGGAAGTATTTTTGCTTTACTCATAATAGAAATCCGTTTTATTGTTCCACTGTTACAAAGTCAGCAATGTGTTCATCTACGTAGTATGCAATAGCAGCTGTAATCTGCTCTTCATCTTCTACAAAGGCGTCATCTAAATCATCAAAAGCAGGATATTGTTCGAAGAGTGCCATAAACTCTTCGTCGGATCTTTCCTTTGTCAAATCCTCCTTGTGCTCATCATATATGCCTTTAGCTTTGTAGAGTAGTTTGGAAAAATCATGTAATCCCCACAAACGCATAGCTTTAGCAAATGGGTTGTCGAAGAAAAATGGTCCATATCCATTATAAATCAATTGAACAAAGCCACCATCCATCAGTTCGTCACGAAGCATACAATAGCCCCACAGCGTTATCTGATCGGCATTCAACTTCTGCATAGATTCACTGTTAAGCTCTTCGCCTACTTGAGTCTTAAATGCATTTACTATAACGTTCAAAAAAGCGTCCATACTCTCGGATGCTGCTTGACTAATAGTAGCTTCTTTTATATTGATATTCATATCGATAATATTTTCTATTTAGATTTTATCTTGAAGATGTAATCCTTGTAATTTTATGCCTCTTTATTACTTCCGCATGACCTCTATGAGCGTTTTCATGCCCTTAATCTTTTCGTTGGCAATTCGCTTGAGCACATCTTTCACCTTGCCGCGCTCTATTGCAGCATAAGCATAGTGAGACCCAACATCAATGCGTCCAATGTTTGTTGCTTTAAGTCCTCCTTTCTTACAGAAGAAGCCCAACACGTCTGCTTTACTTAGTTTGTCACGTTTTCCACGTCCGATGTAAATCGTTACATATTTAGGTGAAGCAGGCTTTACGCAAGTAATCTGTGAAAGGTCTTCATCCGTTATTTCTTCTGATTCTAAATATTCTGGTAAATGCTCTGTAGGTCCTTGGATCAGGTAGATCATACCCTCTGCATTCCAGCGTGCCGTGCGACCATTTCTATGTGTGAATTCCTCAGCTTTCAGTGGCATATGATAATGTACCACTACTCGAACTTCTGGAATGTCCAAGCCTCGTGCAGCCAAATCTGTGCTAACCAATACATTAGCCGATCCGCTACGGAATTTATAAAGAGCTCTCTCACGCATCTCTTGTTCCATTCCTCCATGATATGCTACAGCAGAAAATCCCTCAGATACAAGGTATTTCCATACGCGATCTACACTTTCTCTATAAGATACGAACACAATCGATGCTTTACTACCTACAAGCGTCAGTAAGCGCCCGAGTGTGGGGAGCTTGTCTTTTTCGGGTGAAAGTGCTCGCTTTATTGTGATGCGTTCTTTGAGTTCAGTCTCTTTTTCTAAAAAATTGATTTTAGCAAACTTTATCTTGAGCATCGACATGAAAGCAGGAATTTCCTCAGCATCAGTAGCTGACGTAAGCCAACAGCGGTCTATACTTCTGAATTTCAGAAGAAGCTGATTCATTTCTTCTTGAAAACCAAGCTCTAAGCATTTATCGAATTCATCTATTACTATAGTTGTCGTAAGAAGACAGTCTAAGTTACCTTTCGCTAAATGATCATTGAGTCTACCAGGCGTCGCAAAGACCACTTGAGGCTTGATTTCTTTTATCTTGCGGTGTTCTTCCATAGTTGACCGTCCGCCATGGAGAGAGATTGAACGCAAGCTGGTTTTCATTCGCTTCAGCACTTCCTCACTTTGCTGTGCAAGTTCTCGAGTGGGAACCACTACAACTGCTTGTAAGGATGTGATTTCGGTATTCATCTCCCTTACTAATGGAAATAAATAAGCCAAAGTCTTCCCAGAACCTGTGGGTGAAAGCAGTACTACCCCACCCTTATGACGAGTCTGTTCATCCATTTGGCATTGCATTGGAGTAAGCGAAGCTATGCCCAAATTCTTAAGCAGTGATTCTTTATCAAACATTCTTTTCAAATTTTGTGTACAAAGGTAGCGTAAAAGATTAGATAAACGCGAAACAAAAGCATAGAAAAAGCGATTCTTGCGACTTCTAATCGACAAAGCACTATTCCCTCTTAAATAAATAGTTGCACAAAATAGTTCGTTTTTTTGCCTAAAACCTTTGACATATCAAATCTTTTATTCAAATTTGCAAGGTAAATAATGCAATTAGCAACATTAATCGTTCATTATCATGGAAAATACAATAAAAAATCTCAGCGGATTGAAAAGAGAAGACTTCCAAAAAGAGGTTCAAGGAAAGCAAGTTGACTTGTTTTTCCTTCATAATGCCAATGGCATGGAAGTAGCTGTTACTAACTATGGTGGCTCTCTGGTAGCAATCATGGTTCCCGATCGTGATGGTAATTATGCTAACGTTATTCAAGGTCACGACAATATTGACGATTGCATCAATTCTCCAGAACCCTTCTTGAGCACTTTGGTCGGTCGTTATGGCAATCGTATTTGCCACGGAAAGTTTACCTTGAACGGAAAAGAATATAGTTTGGCAGTCAATAATGGTCCTAATCACTTGCATGGTGGCCCTACAGGTTTCCATGCTCGCGTATGGGATGCAGAGCAGGTGAATGATCATACGCTTGTACTTCGCTATGTATCTGCCTACTATGAAGAGGGTTTCCCTGGAGAATTGTCTATGACGGTGATGTACTCGCTTACAGATGACAACGAATTGAAAATTGACTATAAGGGAACTACTAATAAGAAGACCATTGTAAATATGACAAGCCATGGATTCTTCTCTTTAGCAGGTATCGGTAATCCCACTCCTACTTGTGAAAACGTTGTCTGCCAGATTAATGCAGATTTCTATCTTCCCATTGATGAGAATAGTATTCCTACGGGCGAAATTCGCAGCGTGAAAGGAACTCCCTTTGATTTTACCGCACCTCATCGTGTGGGTGATCATTTAACAGACTTTTCAGACCAACAGATCAAGAATGGTGCTGGTTATGATCATTGCTATGTACTCAACAAACACGAACCGGGTGAACTTACTTTTGCTGCCAAAATTGTAGAGCCCAAGAGTGGACGTACGATGGAGGTATATACCACCGAACCGGGTGTACAATTCTATTCAGATAATTGGGCTGATGGATATAAAGGACAGCACGGAGCAACATTTGGCAAACATTCTGCACTTTGCTTCGAAGCACAGCACTTCCCTGACAGTCCTAATCATGCTTATTTCCCCTCTGTCGTACTTAAACCTGGGCAAGTTTATACACAAAAGACTATCTACAAATTTGGTGTAGAAGATTAAATCTAAAGCATTGAAGTTTACGGATTTGCAAGACGCAGATTCGTAAACTTTTGCTGCAAACAAGGAAACAATTAATCCATCTAATAACAAATCTAAAACTTTCATCCTAACAAATGAGTAATCAAAAGAAACAATGGGGTGCTATCATCGTAATGATTGCCCTCTTTGCTATGATTGCTTTCGTGACCAACTTATGCTCACCGATGGCAATCATTGTGAAAAACGACTTCGGTGCAAGCAATGTCCTCGCACAGATTGGCAATTATGGTAACTTCATTGCATACTTGGTAATGGGTATTCCTGCTGGTATGATCATTGCCAAAATTGGATATAAGAAGACAGCACTTCTCGGTCTTGTCATTGGTATTATCGGTATTCTTGTACAATGGGCTTCTGGCCACGTTGGCAAAGAATATGCATTTGCTGTTTATTTGATTGGTGCTTTCATTAGTGGTTTTACTATGTGTATCCTCAATTGCGTAGTAAATCCTATGCTCAACCTGCTTGGTGGCGGTGGTAACAAAGGTAATCAGTTGATTCAGATTGGTGGCGTGTTTAATTCATCTGCAGCTGTTTGTGTATACATCCTGATGGGCGCACTTATTGGTGATGCAGCAAAGGCACACATCGCAGATGCTACTCCAGCTTTGATGATTGCGCTTGCCATCTTCGTTATTGCTTTCATCGTAATTTCATTCACCAAGATTGAAGAGCCCGAACAAGCTCCCGTAGATACTTCACTTATTAAGGGCGCTCTCAGCTATCGCCATTTCAACCTTGGTATCTTGGGTATTTTCCTTTACATGGGTATCGAAGTAGGTGTCCCTACTTACATCTTGCAGTTCCTTACCTCTGATCAGGGTGGTAGCATGGCTGCTTCAACCGTAGGTCTTATTGTGGCTGTATACTGGTTGATGATGCTGGTTGGCCGCTTTATTGGTGGTGCAATCGGTGGTAAGGTAAGTAGCCGCACCCAAATCACTGTTGTTAGCTCTCTAACCATCTTGTTGGTACTCTTTGGTATGTTTGCTCCAGAAAGCACACAAGTAAGCGTTCCTGCTATCGATTGGGCTACACTGACTGTTACAAGTGAAAGCGTTCCTGTAGGTATCTTCGCATTCCTTCTCGTAGGTCTCTGTACTTCTGTAATGTGGGGCGGTATCTTCAATATGGCAGTCGAGGGCCTTGGCAAGTATACTGCTATCGCTTCTGGTATCTTCATGACCATGGTCTTCGGTTGTGCCGTAATGGTTGCTATTCAGGGCGGCGTTGCCGACCTTACAGGTAGCTACATGGATTCCTATTGGGTAATCGTATTCTGTGCTGCATACCTCCTCTTCTACGCATTAATCGGTAGCCGCGTTTCTAAGCGCGAAGACGAAAGCGTAGAAAAAGTAGAAAAATAATTTCAACTTATTATAAAGTGGAAGGTTCTCATATGATGGACCTTCCCTTTTCCATCTAACAATTTTAAAATCCTTACTCCCATGAAATTAACTGTAGAAGACGTAAGAAGCCGTTTCGTAGAACATTTTGACGGCACAACTGGTTCAGTATATGCATCTCCTGGTCGCATCAACTTGATTGGTGAACATACCGACTATAATGGTGGCTTCGTATTTCCTGGTGCCGTAACTCAAGGTGTTATTGCCGAAATCAAGCCTAATGGTACTCGCAAGGTTCGTGCTTACTCTATTGACTTGAAAGACTATGTAGAGTTCAGCCTCGACGACGAGAAAGGTCCCTCAGCTACTCACTTCCGCTTCATCTTCGGTGTTTGTCGTGAAATGATGAAGCTGGGCGTACCTGTAGAAGGCTTCAATACAGCGTTCGCTGGCGATGTGCCTCTTGGTGCAGGTATGTCATCATCAGCAGCATTGGAGAGCACTTATGCTTTCGCTTTAAACGATCTCTTTGCTGACAATAAGATTGACAAGTTTACACTCGCTAAGGTCGGTCAAGCTACAGAGCACAACTACATCGGTTGCAACTGTGGTATCATGGACCAATTTGCTTCAGTGTTTGGTAAGGCTGGTAGCTTGATGCGCTTGGACTGCCGTTCACTTCAGTTCAAGTACTTCCCCTTCGATCCAAAGGGTTACAAGCTCGTTTTGCTCAACTCTCAGGTAAAGCACGAACTCGCATCTTCTGCTTACAACGATCGCCGCAAGAGCTGCGAGAATGTGGTTGCCGCTATGAAAAAGCACTGGCCCGAAGTAGAAACGCTGCGTGATGCAACATACGATATGCTTGACGAGGTTCGTCCAGAAGTAAGCGAAGAAGATGCACTCCGCGCCAAGTATGTTATTGGTGAGAAATATCGCGTGCTCGAAGTCTGCGTAGCTCTTGAAGAAGGTGACTACGAAGAAGTAGGTAAGAAGATGTATGAGACTCACTATGGCTTGAGCAAAGAGTACGAAGTATCTTGTCCTGAAATCGATTTCTTGAACGATGTAGCTCACAGTTGTGGTGTCACTGGCTCACGTATCATGGGTGGTGGCTTCGGTGGTTGTACGATCAACCTCGTAAGTGACGATCTTTACGACAACTTTATCGAAACAGCCAAGAAGGCTTACAAAGAGAAGTTTGGCAAGGAGCCTATCGTGATCGATGTCGTTATTGGCGACGGCTCACGTAAACTCTGCTAATTAAGGCATCAACGTAGAAACAAGTTTATATAAAAGGCGCGTCTCTCTAAAGGGGATGCGCTTTTTGCTTGTACGGCCGTCTTTTCACTCCGCAGTTCTTCTGAACATTAATCGTATGTTATCAAACGCGCGAAGCGCGAAGAAACAAACAATCGTCGCCCTTCCGCTTCGCGGTTTTTTGAACATTAATCACCATTAATTGAACATTAATTGATTCATTAATACTGCGCCACGCGCAGATTTACTACGTAGAAAGAGGGAATTAATGAATCAATTAACGTCTAATTAATGACCATTATACGTTAATAATACGCACAAAGCGAAAAGCAACAAGCATTGTAGTATTTCCGCTTCGCGATTTTTTGAACATTAATCACCATTAATTAAACATTAATTGATTCATTAATACTGCGCCACGCGCAGATTTACTACATAGAAAGAGGGAATTAATGAATCAATTAACGTCTAATTAATGACCATTATACGATAGAGACTACGCAAAGCGTAATATTTGTAGTACAATCGTTAAATGCGCAGATTTTTTACATGTCAGCCACCATAGTATTTTAAGGTAATAAACAGATCTATTTATCATATAGCAGGATGGCAAATTCATTTAATGCTATTTACTTCTCATTTTATCCTCATTCAAGAATGCTTCAATCCTAAGCTCTTTTGTTTATCTTTTATTCAAGAAAGGAAGGAGCGTTCTATAAACTGCAGTTTATAGGAGCTATGGACTGCAGTTTATAGGAGCTATGAACTGCAGTTTATAGATATCTTAAAGTGCAGTTTAAAAAGGCTATAAAGTGCAGTTTAAAAATGCGAATACAAAAAAGAAGAAAGACCGAGAACATGTGATCTCTTGTAGAAATCTTACATTTCTCAGTCTTAATATTAGTACGCTCGGCATGAGCATTATCTGATGGATGCAAGTCTTGAGGTAATTATCATAAGGGGCATGTGATTCAGATAATATAGTAAATGCGAATCAACGTGGTCCACAACGTCTTTTCCTCGTTTTGCTGCTCTATCAGAGCTATCAAATATATTCTCTCCTATTCTTATTCTGTTCACATTTCATTCAGTAATACATTGCATCTTATGCATTTCATTCACAATCCGTTCATTTGTCCTCGAACGTTTCTATTGACGTACGTGCAAAGGGGCTATGGATGTACGTCCATAACCTCTATAGACGTACGTTCATAGATTTCATGAATGCGGACAAAGACTAATCAACCTAAATCATACAGTCTTTCTTTTACGTTATTCATAGTTTCGACGTGGCGCTTTATGGAATCGATAGCTAAGGGTGAATAGTACATAACGTGGAATGGTATTATACCAAGTTTCCGTATATCCCTGTACGTTTAACCGACGTTCCATACTGCTACGTTGTGCTAACAGATCAAACGCGGTACATTTAAAGGACAGCGATTTGTCCTTGAGTATACGTTTTTCTATGGAAGCATTCCAAATCCATTCGTCCTTGTTCATAGAGTGTTCTGCATATCCACGGCGATTATAAAGTGTGAGATCTGTACTAATTTCTAACTGCCAAGGGAGTTTTGCTAAGACATTGAATGTGGTAAAAATATCCTTGCTATTGACTGTGGTGAAATTGGTACGCTTGCTTGTGGCATGCTGCCAATCTATCTGTACTTTGATACCAGCATTTAGTGGCTTTGTTCTATAGTTGATGGCGACAGAGGTATTTGTGAATAGATTGCGAACGATGCTTTTATCTAAATCAGAAAGCGATACCTCAGTTTGTCCATCATGTACAAAGTCTGTGCTATGTAGATAGGTAAAGTTGGCAGAAGTTTGTACTTCCCAACGCTCTTTCTTATCGAGTTCGTGAGCGAAGCTACCACCGCAGTTGGCGGACCAATTACCATCGATATTGGCAGGTTGCATCGTTGTAACACCCGTTTCGCTATTATAATAGCGTGCCTGTCCGATAGAATTGCGTGTAATACTGTACCTCACGTTTGCTTCAGCTAAGGTATGGCGACTAAACTTGTTATATCTCGCACCTACACTGTAAGTATCCGAAGGCTTTAGATTATTATTGCCTTTTGTTATAAAAAGTGGATCAGAATCACTCAGTACGTCGAGCAAATAGATAGCACTTGGTAACTGGCGGTATGTACTCGTTGAAAAACTGAAATCACTTATTTTGATATTTAATGAAGGAGCTACCCATATGTAATCTTTGCTTACGTGACGCGTATCGTTCTGATTTCGCCAATCCTTCACACCGCGATGGTGATAATTGATGTAAGGATTAAAGGACAGAGAGAACTTCCGACTATAAAGCAATGTATATGAGAGGTTTAACGAGTGCGTCCAATCATTTACGGTTGTCTCATAACTATTAGCCCAGTCTGTACAATTTGTCAGAGAGTCAGAAGCAGAAGGTAGAATACCTATGATTTTTCCGCCGGGCAATGGCTGGTTCCATCCATTATCCCATTTGTCAAGGCGATACAGCATTGATGTAGTGTTACTGTGTGAGTTGTAGACACTGTAAGAAATCATTAATCGATTAGTCCAATTGCTTTTCACTTTGTTGATAATGTTGCGTGACAGGGCTGCATTCCAATCATAGCTATTTTGAGGAGCATTTGTGTAGCGATTGCGGTAGTCACCTGTAGTGCCCGTTGTAGAGTTGTGGAGTAAGTATTGAGAGAAATAATCTTGCGAGATATGATTGTAGTTACCACCCAAAGACAAATTCCAGTGAGGTAGTGTAAAATAGAGAAACTCACAGACCTTCCAATGATATTTTTGACTTAGTCCCAGATCTCTGTATCGATTAATTATGGAACTTTGTGCCTGCGATACATAGCCAAAATTACCGAATATAGTGTCAAGAACAGAAGCCGGCGAGAGTTCAGCAAGCTGACGATTGAATGTGGCATTTTGTGTCTCACTTTGTGTGTGATTGTCGCTATAACGTAATATATGCTTCCATGTCATGAATACATTCTTGCGTGCATACTTGCCATCAGCAGTCCAATCCACGCTTAAATCGCGAGAATGGTTCATATAGTGTAATCTGCCATATGTATCGCCCGTTTCATAGTAGTTGGTCTGAGAAGCTCGGTTGTTGATGTCGACTGAGTTGTGCGCAACATCTACTGAAGTGCTTATACGATTTTTATTATTCTTGCTATTGTACGCAAAATAAGCTCCGCCTTTATATAGCTTCATTTCGCCATTTTTCACTTCGTCTTTATACCAAACACCTTGTCCCCAAGGCTTGGCTTTGTCGTTTAGATTGTTTGCATTTCCATATATAAACAACTCTGTTTGATTCGTAAAGCGAAGTCCAAATAGGCGTCCTGAATAACGATCATTTGTGCCGTAGCCTCCTTCAGCGCTTACCAACCAACCTTGATTATAATCTTTCTTTAAGTTTACATCTATCACCCAGGGGTCTTGTGCTTCTGCTTTTGTATCTTTACGAGTGAGATATGCATTATCAGGAGCCTTCTGATATGCCTTTACTTTGTCTACTATGTAGGCTGGAAGATTTTCCATAGCCTTTTGTACATCACCATTAAAAAGGTCTTTACCATTGATAAGTAGCGAACTTACTTTATTACCATTAAGCGTAATAACGCCTCCTTTTTCGAGTTTTACACCAGAAAGTTGGCTTATGAGCTGATCAAGCATAGATCCTTCTCCAAGTTCGAAAGCATCAGCATTATATACAAGCGTATCGCCTTTCATCACCATTTTAATCTTCGTAGCACTCACTACAGCCTCGTTCAAATTGCGAAGTTTTACTTCTCTTTCAAGTTGTACTTCTGTCAAATTGATTTCAGAAGAGGCTTCCACACGTATCATGCGTGGCTTGTAACCCTCTCGTTCAAACCTAAGAAGATAATAAGGTTCAGCTGTCTTAACTTCGCATACATAGAAAATCTCTCGTTCACCATTGCTACTGCCAGAATAGAACGTTTTACACGAATCTATGACCATGCTGTCAGTTTTCAACACATAGACACGAACACGATTAAGTTGTCGATTGGACACTTTATCATGTACTTGAATATTGAAATTTGTTGTCTTTGGCTTTTGAGCAAAAGCAGATGAATTCTGAAGTAGCATGACCGCTATAAAGATAATGTGCCATAGTTTAATAGGAATGGGGTGTTTCATGGTGGAAAAGATTAATTTTAAGGACTATTGTGTGCAAATGTACGTTTTTTTTAGTATGTAATCATAAAATCATTAGGAAAAATATATTTCTCGGCATGAAAAAACCGAGAAGCAGAGTATTCTTAATAGAATTCTCATGCTTCTCGGTTAAGATGCAGTATGAAAGAGTTATTTTTCTCAACTAGAGTACATTACACTTGAGAAATTTATGCCTGCGGGCGCAAATCAATCATTAATTCGTCGAGCTGTTTCTGATCGACCTTTGAAGGTGCATCAAGCATGACATCACGACCAGAGTTGTTCTTCGGGAAAGCTATGCAATCGCGGATGCTATCAAGACCAGCGAAGAGAGATACCCAACGATCGAGACCGTAAGCAAGTCCTCCATGAGGAGGTGCACCATACTTGAAGGCATTCATCAAGAAGCCAAACTGCTCTTGAGCTCGTTCAGGCGTAAAGCCAAGTACCTTGAAGATCTTTGCCTGCAGCACTGCATCGTGAATACGAATAGAGCCGCCACCTACTTCTACACCATTGCATACCATATCGTAGGCATCGGCCAATACAGAAGCTGGATCAGTATCAAGCAGAGGTACGTCTTGAGGACGCGGTGCAGTGAAAGGATGGTGCATTGCGAGTAAGCGTCCTTCTTCTTCACTCCATTCAAACATGGGGAAGTCTACTACCCACAGAAGTGCGAACTTATTCTTGTCACGAAGACCGAGACGTTGTCCCATCTCTAAGCGAAGTTCGCAAAGTTGCTTACGCGTCTTCATTGCGTCATCACCCGACATGATAAGAATTAAATCACCGGGTTTTGCATCCATTTTCTGCTTAAGTTGTTCAAGCACTTCAGGAGTATAGAATTTGTCTACCGAACTCTTAATTGATCCATCTTCGTTGACCTTTGCATGAACGAGTCCCTTAGCGCCAATCTGAGAAGACTTCACAAAGTCAGTCAGCTGATCAAGTTGCTTGCGCGTATAATTGGCACAACCGGGCGCACATATACCACCGATGTAATTTGCGTCGTTGAATACTCCGAATGAACCTGTACCCTTTAGCGTATCCATTAATTCAACGAATTCCATACCAAATCGCATATCTGGTTTATCGGAACCAAAACGGCGCATTGCTTCGTGCCAGGGCATACGGATGAAAGGAGTATCGCCGAGATCATAGTCACGTACTTCCTTGAAAAGATACTTAGCCATTTCCTCAAACGTATTGAGAATGTCGTCTTGCGTTACAAACGACATTTCGCAGTCAATCTGCGTGAATTCAGGCTGACGATCAGCACGGAGGTCTTCATCACGGAAGCACTTGGCTATTTGGAAATAACGATCCATGCCAGCTACCATAAGAAGTTGCTTAAGAGTTTGCGGACTTTGAGGAAGTGCGTAGAATTGTCCAGGATTCATGCGTGAAGGCACGATAAAGTCGCGTGCACCCTCGGGAGTAGAACCAATCAATACTGGAGTTTCAATTTCGAGGAAGCCTTTAGAATCGAGGAAGTTTCTTACAGCAATACAGAACTTATGACGAAGTTCAAGGTTGGCACGAACATTCTCACGGCGAAGGTCGAGATAACGATACTTCATACGAAGGTCATCTCCGCCATCAGTATTCTTTTCAATCGTAAAAGGTGGAACTAAAGACTCATTGAGCACATTGAGTTCACTCACAATGATTTCGATATCGCCCGTAGGCATTTTATCGTTTTTGGAGTAACGTTCATTGACAGTACCAGTAATCTGGATGACAAATTCACGACCCAACTTGTTAGCTTTGGCGCAAAGGTCGGCATCGGTTTCTTCATTGAATACAAGCTGCGTTATGCCATAGCGGTCGCGCAAATCAATGAAAGTCATACCACCCATTTTGCGGCTTCGCTGCACCCAACCAGCCAATGTTACTTGTTGGCCTACGTTTCCGATGCGAAGTTCGCCACAGGTATTTGTTCTATACATGTTATGTAGATTTTGAATAATGTTTATTTTCATACGAGTTTGCCAGCAAAAGAAGTGAATTACTCAGTATGCTTTTGCAAGGGTCGCCTCGCTTTTGTCTGCGAAATTACAAATATTGTTCGATACAAGAAAACGCACGGCTCATTATTTTGCGTAGCTTGGGTTCTATCGTTTTATTTACCCACTTGTATGTGTGTTTGCACCTCCTTATTTTATGACCACTTGGTATACCTCACGGTAAATTATTGAGATGATTTGGCTATAATGTTCATTTGCATATAAAGGGTCTGTACTCATTATCAGCAAAGGGAAAAATCCATTTTGTCCTAGATATGGAGGCTGCTTATAGGGCTTGTCTATGATTGAGAACCCTACCCTTTCATAAAATCCTATGCGTCTCTTAGCCAATGATGTTTGGGGTAATTCAACTTCTAATATAATCGGACGATTTCCTACTCCTTTAATAAAAGAACATAGCGCTTTTTGCCCAAGTCCACGTCCGCGGAGCGCTATATCGGTGGCAAAATGTTCTATATAGATAAACTCATTGAAATCCCAATAAGTGAGAATCCCGGAGAAGGCATTTCCCGACTTAATAACCAAGATATGGAAGGATGTATTCACTTGATGGAGATGTAGCCATTGATCTACAGGGCGACGTTCCTCTTGAGGAAATGCTGACAGATAAAGTTCTTTAGCTTGTTCTATATATAAGGAAGATAAAGGCTGAAATGTCATCTTTCGAAATGGATATGCAGGTAAAGATATATAGATGTTTGAATGCAAATGATTTGCTCACAATATGGGTATATTGTTATGCATTCTTGTTAAAGCGCAATGTTAGGATCTTGCTCAATCGTTCTCTTAATGCCTTTTCGTTATCAAGTCTGACTTCGACAAGCAACGTTGTCCCTTGCTCATCAAAGTCTCTTTGTATAATGTCACCACCGCCTTCTCTAATAAAACGCATGGCACAATCGGCATCTGTATAAGGAATAGAAACAGAGAATAGAGACGTCATAATGCATTCTTTGATCTCTGCCATATCGAGAGCTTCACAGATAGCAGTTTTATAAGCAACTCCTAAAGGGCCTGTACCCAATTTAACACCGCCAAAATACCTAACAACAATGCCCAATACGTATGTAAGACCATGCGATTGTAATTGTCCTAAAATAGGACGTCCAGCGGTACCGCTCGGTTCTCCATCATCATTAGCTCGAGTTGTTGTTCCATCGTCTCCAACAATATAAGCATAACATACATGACGCGCATCGTAATATTTTTTCTTATATTGTGCTACACATTGCTTAGCTTCCTCTTCCGAACGGACAGGTATGGCAAATGCTATGAAGCGTGAGCGCTTTTCTGTAAGTTGGGATTGACTAAGAGATTTTATTGTCAAATAAGTATCCATATAAAGGGAGGAGAGATGTAGAATAAATAGGTAATATCAACATAGATAAATAATATGGCATCAATTTCAATCTAATTTGATTACCATATTAATTATAAAATGCAGACAAGCACAAGGTTTATGCTAAAAGAAGACTTACCTTAGTGCTTGTCTGTAAGAAGGTATTATATAGGATCAATTAAAATGATAGAGGAATGTTGCAATACCTGTCAATGCAGGCTTCTTCTGATCTTTGATCTCAATAGTAAACTTAATTTCTACCTTGCATATACCACGCAAATTGGCGATGCTATGAAGTGAGGCTACCAAGCGAACGCTCTGACCGCTGAGCACGGCTTGACCATATTTCATCTTGTCCATACCATAGTTGACCATCATCTTGAGGTTGTTCACCTTGATGATTTGCTCCCACATATATGGAAGGAGTGAAAGCGTAAGATAACCATGTACGATAGTTTGTCCGAAAGGACCATTCTTTGCACGTTCAGGGTCTACATGAATCCATTGATGATCCAACGTAGCATCGGCAAAAGCATTAATGCGGTCTTGATCTATTTCAAGCCAATCGGACTTGCCGAGCTCTTGTCCGAGATACTTCTCAAATTCTTCGTAAGAGTTGATTGTAAGCATTTTTCGTATGATTTATTAAATAGTTCGTTGAATGTTTATGCCTATTCCATTTATTCTGGAAAGGCAGAGTTCTTAAGCATAAGCTAAACCGCGGAAAGCAAATTTTATTGATGGGAAATCTCATCCATAGTAAGCGAAGTGATGAGATCTTGTGCATCAATATGAGCCGTGCATTTATACTGGCCAAAAGTCTTACCTTCGTTGTCGCGTTGGATATGTTGATCTACTGTAAATGTAGCAATAAATCCACCTGTTGCGCCATCACGAGTGAGTTGAAGATCACGATTAACGATAAATTGGCAACCTTGTATATGCTCGTTAAACATTCCATTGATAGTTTTCAGAACCACGGATTTGTTTGCATTGCGCTGATGGAGGAAAGTAGTCATTGTCGACGCTATGTTTGAACAAATTTTACTTTCGTCCTGTTCTGCAAATCCGCTAAAGAAATCGTTTAATACATTTGATACAGCCACTTGTTCTTCAGCGGTAATCTCCTGTTCGTGCAGACTTCCTTGTGCAATTGATGCTTCAGAGGCATAGCGTCCGTCTGGGTGAGCATCAAGATAGTGTTGATAAGCTTCAGAAGTACCGATCTTCTGCGCATTGATGAAGTCGAGCGAGTCAATTTTGATGTCGCAATACCGACCATATTGTGCATCAGGATAGTTATTCTTGAAATTAATGAAATCGTTTACATTTTCAGAGAGTGCAATAGAGTTCCACTTCTGAATCATTTCCTCAAGTTTTGCCAAGCGTTCTCTTACTTCATCGGCATGTACGCTATTGGGGTACTTATTTAAGAAGTCTTGGTAGTCTTCCGGATTGTCATTATTTTCCAATACCTCATATGCCATTTCCTCTTCTGCAGCTTCCGTGTGAGAATTATATAGATAAATACCTCCACCAATCAGCAAGACAATAATGATTGCTATAATTACATAGAGCTTTGTATGATTCTTCTTTGGAGGAATGGACGAAGCTGAGCTGTTACTTGTATTAGCATTAGCTATATTGTTCACCCCTTGTGATGAGAATGACTCTTGAGTAGAATTGGTCTGGTTTAAATTTTCTGATAGGTTTTCAGCTTGGGAAGAAGCATTTAAGCTTGTATTCCCTCCGAGATTTTTTTCTTGCATATCGTTTGTTGTTTAGTAAACAGATAATTTTTACGCTGCAAAGTTACAGTATACCAATTGAAATAACAAAGTAATTGCATGATTTTCGTAAATTACGATAAATGACAAGATAAAAACGATGCGAATCTCATTTAAAATGTGTAATTTTGCGCGTAAATATATATTTTTTAAAACTTAATGGAAACTTTGTACAAGATTAAGAAAGGTTTGGACCTTAAGCTGAAGGGGAAAGCCGCGCTCGATCTGAAGGTTGCTACTCCAAGTGAAGAGTATGCCATCATGCCGACCGATTTTCCTGGCATTGTTCCCCGTCCTGTAGTAAAGGAAGGTGACACTGTTGTAGCTGGTCAAGCTTTGTTTGTAGACAAAGCTACTGAACGAATCCAATTCGTTTCACCTGTGAGTGGTACAGTCGTCGGAGTGGAACGCGGAGAACGCCGTAAACTTTTGCGCTTTCGCGTAAAGGCTTCGCAGAATCAAGAGTTTAAGGATTTTGGCGCTCATGAAGTGTCAAAGATGAGTGGCGACGACGTGAAGAATCTGTTGCTTGAAAGCGGATTGTTCGCATTCTTTCGCCAGCGCCCTTATGACGTTATAGCATCGCCCGAAGACAAGCCTAAGGCTATTTTTATTTCCACATTCAACAAAATGCCCCTCGCTGCAGACTTTAGTTTTGTAGCAACAGGCAATGAAGAGGACTTTAAGAAAGGCGTTCAGGCTTTGTCAAAGATTGCCAAAGTTTATTTAGGAATTTGCCCCGAGCAGATCAACTCACGCTTGCTGCCTATCAGTGAAGCACAAGTTAATGTGTTTGATGGACCAAATCCTGCAGGCAACGTGGGTGTTCAGATTAACCATGTTTCGCCTGTCAACAAAGGCGAAGTGGTTTGGACTTTCGGTGCGGAAATGGCTATTACATTGGGTAGACTGCTCCGTACGGGAAAGGTATCACTCTCACGTCGTATTGCAGTAGCTGGTTCTTGCGTAAAACAACCTCACTATGTTGAGACTCTGATAGGTTCACCCCTTGCTGATGTTTTGAATGGTCAGCTTACTTCAATAGAGCACGTACGTATTATCAATGGTAATCCTTTCGTTGGTTATAAATCAAATGTCTCTGATTTCTTAGGAGCTTTCAGTACGGAAGTTTGTGCTATACCAGAGGGCGATGATGTAAACGAAGCATTTGGTTGGATAGCTCCGCGTTTCAACGATTTCTCTACAAATCATAGCTACTTCTCTTGGCTCTTTGGAAAAAAGCGTGCTTACAATCTCGACTGCCGCATTAAGGGAGGAGAACGCCATATGATTATGAGTGCTGAGTACGAACGCGTGTTCCCTATGGATATCTATCCCAGCTATTTGATAAAGGCTATCATCACTGGCGATATTGATCGTCAAGAAGCATTGGGTATTTATGAAGTAGCTCCTGAAGATTTTGCTGTTGCTGAGTTTATTGACTCTTCGAAGTTGGAACTTCAGCGCATCGTACGCGAAGGACTTGACATTCTCAGAAAAGAAAATGCTTAAATAGTGAGTGAAATCCGTGAAAGAGTTCTTTCATTTCCGCATTATTAATGCGGTAATATACTATGTGCCTTCATATCTTATTTGCAAACATTACTACTTATATTGCAGAAATAAAGCATTTAAGGTGGAATGTGCTCCACATAGAATGAACTCAATACGCAAAATCCACTTACTGAACAATACATTTTGAAATGATAAAGACAATATTCGATAAATTACGTCCCAACTTTGAGGAAGGCGGTAAGCTGAAAGCTTTTCGTTCGGTGTTTGAGGGTATGGAGACATTTATGCTCGTGCCTAACACCACTTCACGTGTGGGAGTGAGCGTGCATGATGCAATCGATTCTAAGCGCATTATGTCGTTCGTAGTGATAGCTTTGTTGCCTGCACTCCTTTTTGGTATGTACAACATCGGCTATCAGAATGCTTTAGCCGCAGGTAAACTGGCTGAGACAGGTTTTTGGGCCATGTTTTTGTATGGTTTCCTTTTGGTATTACCAAAGATCATCGTGTCTTACGTTGTAGGTCTTGGCATTGAGTTTACTGTAGCTCAATGGAAACATGAGGAAATTCAGGAAGGATATCTCGTAACGGGTATCTTAATCCCCTTGATTGTGCCCGTAGGCTGTCCGTTGTGGATGCTTGCTTTAGCCGTGGCATTCTCTGTGATTTTCTGTAAAGAGATCTTCGGAGGTACGGGTATGAACATTTTCAATCCCGCACTCGTAGCTCGTGCTTTCCTTTTCTTCTCTTATCCTACCAGTATGAGTGGTGACAAAGTTTGGGTTGCTGGCGAGCAAGTGCTTGGCTTAGGCTATTCCCTCCCCGACTCTATTACCACAGCTACTCCTCTTGGCCAAGCAGCTGCTGGTATGTCTCCCACCGCAAGTTTGAGCGACATGATTCTTGGTTTCATTCCAGGCTCTATTGGCGAAACTTCGGTTATAGCTATTGCCATTGGTGCAATTATCTTACTATATACTCAGATCGCTTCATGGCGTACTATGGTGAGCGTATTCGTTGGTGGTGCAATAGTTGCTGTACTTTTCAATATGCTGGGCTTGCAGGACAACTCAGTAGCCACGATGCCTTGGTATGAACACATTGTTACCGGTGGCTTCTGCTTTGGTGCAGTATTTATGGCTACAGATCCTGTAACAAGTGCACGCACCGAAAAGGGTAAGTATATCTATGGCTTCCTTATCGGAGCATTAGCTATCTTGATTCGTGTGCTTAATCCTGGTTACCCCGAAGGCATGATGCTTGCAATTTTGTTTATGAACATGTTTGCGCCTTTGATTGACTATTGTTTTGTACAGAGCAATATCAATAAGCGCTTGAAACGAGTTGGAAAATAAGAACTCTTTTGACATGCGATCACCCTTAGTCACTCACTCCTGTTTCTTATGCATACGTCATATAGACATGGTATTGACAAATAAGGAAAAGAATCGGTCAATATTGTTCACAAAAAACATATTAAATGAATACAAATAAAAATTCATACACAATCATCTACGCATCCGTGATGGTTGTCATTGTAGCTTTCCTTCTCGCATTCGTTTCTTCAGCTCTTAAGCCTACACAGGATAAGAATGTGTCTTTGGACAAGAAGAAGCAAATTTTGGCTTCGCTAAACATACGCAATATTTCAACCCCCGAGGAGGTAGAAGCAAAGTATAGCGAAGTTGTTGAAAAGGATATGATTGTTGACAGCAAAGGCGCTATTGTGAAAAGCGGCGAAGGTAAAGATAAAGATGGCTTTACGCTTTCAAGCAAAGATATCAACGAGAAGTCGCTTCCCGTCTACATCTGTAAAATTGGTAATGAAACGAAATATGTATTCCCTATGACGGGTCGCGGCCTTTGGGGCGGCCTTTGGGGCTACGTTTCAGTGAATGCCGACTTGCAGACAGTTTACGGAGCATATTTTTCTCATGAAAGCGAAACTGCTGGTCTCGGTGCACTCATTGCTGAAGAAAAATTCCAAGACGAGTTTAAGGGCAAGCACATCTTTGCGGCTGACAACAACGACTCTGTAGCTTTGACCGTGGTAAAGAACGGTAAAGTGGAACCCGGAAAAGAGAACGTTCAGGTAGATGGTATCACTGGTGCTACACTCACATCAAAGGGTGTGGCAGATATGGTAAACAAAGGCCTCGGACTTTATCTCGGTTATTTCAAATCAATCAAAAAGTAACTTCACATTGAGAGTCAAGGTGCTGGATACTACTGACAAAGGTGGTACACATCACACCAGATTCTTAATCTAAATCATTTATAACATGAGTCTGTTTTCAAAAGAAAATAGAGAAGCCTTGACTGGTCCACTCAATCTGAACAACCCTGTGGCTGTACAAGTATTGGGCATTTGCTCAGCATTGGCCGTTACTTCCCAATTGGAACCGGCTATTGTAATGGGACTCTCTGTGACCGTCATCACGGCTTTTTCAAATGTGATTATTTCACTTCTCCGCAAGACTATCCCGAGCCGTATTCGCATTATCGTACAATTGGTAGTAGTAGCAACTCTTGTTACACTCGTATCGCAGGTATTGAAAGCCTATGCTTATGACGTCAGTGTGCAACTATCAGTCTACGTGGGCTTGATTATTACAAACTGCATTCTGATGGGTCGTCTCGAAGCCTTTGCCATGATGAATGGTCCATGGGAATCATTCCTTGATGGTATTGGTAATGGATTGGGCTATGCGTGGGTGCTCGTAGCAGTAGGCTTCGTACGCGAACTTTTGGGTAGCGGTACATTGCTCGGTCTGCGTGTCATCCCTGAAAGCATCTATGCTCAAAATGGTGGCTTCTATGTCAACAATGGTATGATGACCATGCCCGCTATGGCTTTGATCCTATTGGGCTGTTTGATTTGGGCACATCGCGCTTACAACGATCGAAAGGCTACCAAAAAGTAATCACACCGCAAGCGCTTCAAGCTAATCAATCATGTGATAGATTCGTAATGGTGTGCAGAAAAAGTAAATATAAGCATTCATTTCGTAACTGCTGTTCGGATTTAGATGCCTCTCACTTCTTCTCGCTCCTCCCCTTGAAGCATTGCACAGAATATATAATAACATGGAACATTTATTAAGTCTGTTCGTCCGCTCTATCTTTGTGGACAATATGATATTCGCCTTCTTCCTTGGCATGTGCTCCTATCTGGCAGTTTCCAAGAATGTGAAGACTGCCTTAGGATTGGGTGTTGCGGTGACATTTGTGTTGCTCATTACAGTTCCCGTAGACTATCTTTTGCAAACCAAGGTGTTAGGTCCCAACTGCCTTGTAGAGGGAGTTGATCTTTCATTTCTTTCATTTATCCTCTTCATTGCTGTGATTGCAGGTATCGTGCAGTTGGTAGAAATGATTGTAGAGCGTTTCTCTCCTTCTCTCTATGCTGCATTGGGTATATTCCTCCCCTTGATTGCTGTAAACTGTGCCATCATGGGTGCAAGTCTTTTCATGCAGCAGCGCATTGGTATGGAGCCTGGAAGCACACAGTATATTGGCAATGTAGCTGATGCCGCTGTCTATGCTTTAGGTTCTGGTATTGGATGGCTTCTCGCCATTGTGGCTCTTGCTGCAATTCGTGAGAAAATGGCCTATACTGATGTACCCAAACCTCTACAAGGTCTTGGCATCACGTTTATCACAGTAGGACTCATGGCCATGGCTTTCATGTGCTTCTCAGGTTTGAACATATAATATCAGGAAGAAACAATGGATATCAATTTGATTTTAACAAGCATCGGAGTATTCTTGATAATGATACTCCTCTTGGTTATTATCTTGCTCGTGGCAAAGAAGTATCTTTCGCCAAGTGGCAAGGTAACGATCACAATCAATGGTAAGGACAAACTTAGCGTCGACCAAGGTGGCAACCTCCTCACCACTCTTTCAGATCAAGGTATCTACCTTCCCTCTGCATGTGGTGGTAAGGGTAGTTGCGGACAATGCAAGTGCCAAGTCGTAGAAGGCGGTGGCGAAATACTTGATTCTGAAAAGGGCCACTTCACGCGTAAGCAAGTGAAAGAGCATTGGCGCTTGGGATGCCAGTGCAAGGTGAAAGGCGATCTTTCTATCAATGTGCCCGCAAGCGTATTGGGTGTGAAGGAATACGAATGTACCGTAATCTCTAACAAGAACGTAGCCACATTTATCAAGGAATTCAAGGTTCAGCTTCCTGCTGGCGCTCACATGGACTTCCTCCCCGGTTCTTATGCACAGATTAAGATTCCTGCATTCAGCATGGATTATGACAAGGACATCGATAAGAGCCTTATTGGTGATGAGTACCTCCCCGCATGGAAAAAGTTTGGTCTCTTCCCCTTGAAGTGTGTCAACACTGAGCCCACTGTGCGTGCTTACTCTATGGCTAACTATCCTGCAGAGGGCGATGTGTTTATGCTTACCGTGCGTATTGCCACTCCTCCATTTAAGGCAGATAGAAGTGGATTTATGGATGTAAATCCTGGTATTGCTTCATCATACATCTTTACGCTCAAACCAGGTGATAAGGTAATTATGAGTGGTCCTTATGGAGACTTCCATCCCCACTTCGACTCTAAAAAGGAAATGATTTGGGTAGGCGGTGGCGCTGGTATGGCTCCTCTTCGTGCTCAGATTATGCACATGACTCGTACGCTCAACTGCCGTGATCGCGAGATGCATTATTTCTATGGTGCACGCGCACTCAACGAGGTATTCTACTTGGACGACTTCCATCAGTTGGAAAAAGATTTCCCCAACTTCCATTTCCACCTTGCTCTTGACCGTCCCGATCCCGCTGCTGATGCAGCAGGAGTAAAGTACACTGCAGGATTCGTACATCAAGTAATGTACAACACTTACTTGAAAGATCACGATGCTCCTGAAGATATCGAATACTACATGTGTGGTCCTGGTCCTATGTCGAAAGCTGTAGTTGCTATGCTCGACAGCCTCGGAGTAGAGCCAGAAAGCATCATGTACGATAACTTTGGTGGATAACACTCATCTCTATATTCTATATGATTAAAGCCGTTTTCCAATTTGGGAAGACGGCTTTATTTGGGTACGCTCGGCATGAGCATTGTCTAACGGATGGAAGTCCCGAGTAAGCCCTAATAACGGGAATTACATAGCTAGAAGCAAGAATGTTCGTCGCGAGATGAAATCTGAAGGAAGCTGGCGACAAACATCTGACCTAACGGACAGAAACTTCATATAAGGCATATGACCATGGATAAGATTATACAACAAATCAAAGTCCCATAGCTATTCGGAATGGTTGGTGTAAATGAAATAGGTATAAGATGGAAAGATAAGGCTCTTATCCCAAAGATAGAGTCTTGATAGATATTATATGTCATGACTTGAATATGTGCAATGGGACAATATCCGTTATATTAGTAGCATACTTAAAAAGCCCTAAAGAAAGGGATTCCACATTTGGAGCCTTTCTTTAGGGCATTTATTAAATAAAGGTATTATGAGAAGTACTCGTATTAAAGATTATTCTTCTCGATATCCTTGAAGTACTTATAAGTTCCGTGAGTAATGCTCTCGCAAGCAGCCTCATCACACACGATGATGCCATGCTGATGCATCTGAAGTACAGAGATAGTCCACATTTGAGTAACGGGACCTTCTACTGCAGCCTGAAGAGCACGAGCCTTATTGTGACCATTGCAAAGGATCAATACTTCCTTAGCCGACATTACAGTACCTACGCCAACGGTAAGAGCTGTTGCAGGCACACCCTCAGGATCACCACCAAAGAAGCGAGAGTTTGCAATACGAGTATCAGTTGTTAAGGTCTTCTGACGAGTGCGGCTTGTCAGAGAGCTACCCGGTTCATTGAAGGCAATGTGGCCATCAGGACCGATACCACCAATGAAGAGGTCAATACCACCTGCGTCCTTAATCATCTGCTCGTAATGAGCACATTCTGCAGCGAGATCTTCGGCATTACCATTAAGAATATGAATATTCTCTTTAGGGCAATCGATGTGATTGAAGAGGTTGGTAGCCATGAAAGAGTGGTAGCTCTCGGGATGTGACTCGGGAAGACCTACATATTCGTCCATATTGAAGGTCAGCACGTGCTTGAAACTTACACGTCCTTCCTTATTAGCCTTTACCAAGGCTTTATACATACCGATAGGTGAAGAACCCGTAGGAAGTCCCAATACGAAAGGCTTCTCTGCTGTTGGGTTGGCAGCATTGATCTTGTTGATTACATACTCAGCAGCCCAATTTGACAGCTTCTCATAGTCGGGTTCGATAATAACTCTCATGATTTACTTGATTATAATGGTTATTGTAAATATATCTATTCGCTTGCTGCAAGCCCGAGATAAGCCCGAGCCCATAGATTTATCGCAAAAGTAATTAATCTTTGCGGACTTTCCAAAAGATTTGCATATTCTTTTTCCTAAAACTCTATTTATGGTCAAAAAGGAGAAGCATTCTAAGTATTTTTTGTACTTTTGTAAAGAATAGGCTGAGGCAAGCGAAGGCTGCTAATGCTTATGTGTTATCTGACTATTTCCATTTCTATACGATAAACAAGATCATGCAAGATTTCGTACATCTTCACGTACACACCCAGTACTCCATACTTGACGGACAAGCCTCTGTACCCAAATTAGTGGACAAGGCCATTAAAGATGGTATGCGAGGAATGGCGGTAACGGATCATGGCAACATGATGGGTATCAAGGAATTCTTCAATTATACCAATAAAGTCACTGGCAAAGCCAAAGGTATCGTAAAAGATACAGAAGCTAAGTTGGTGGCTCTGAGGGATGGCACGTATGAACCGAAGTTGGATAAAGAAGGAAAGAATCCTGATGCTGGAAAATCCACTGAAGAGTTGATTAACGAGTGTGAAGCAACGCTGAAGAAGCAACGTCCTATAGCACAATTCAAGCCTATCTTTGGTTGCGAGATGTACGTTGCGCGTCGTGGCGACAAGGCCTTGAAGGAAATTCGTGCCGATCAGTCGGGGTGGCACTTAATCGTGTTGGCAAAGAATGAGCATGGATATCACAACTTGATAAAATTGGTCTCTAATGCTTGGGTGGATGGTTTTTACATGAAGCCACGTACTGATCATAAGGAGTTGGAGAAATATCATGAGGATCTTATTGTTTGCTCTGCTTGCCTCGGTGGTGAAGTTCCACAAAAGATTCTGGCGGGCAAAATTGAAGAAGCCGAAGAGTCCGTCAAATGGTTTAAAAATCTTTTTGGCGATGATTATTATTTGGAACTGCAACGGCATGAAGTAAAAGATCCTTCTATCAATGCCAATCGTGACACCTACCCTCTGCAAGTGGAAGTCAATAAAGAATTGCTCCGCATTGCCAAGAAATACAATATTAAATATATCTGTTCGAATGATAGCCACTTTGTTGACGAAGAGAATGCTGAGGCACACGACAGACTAATATGCCTCTCTACTGGGCGAGAGCTTAACGACCCGAAGCGTATGCTCTACACCAAGCAGGAATGGTTTAAGACGCGAGCTGAAATGAACGAGGTCTTTGCCGACCTGCCCGAGGCTTTAGCCACAACTTGTGAAATCTGCGACAAGGTAGAAACCTACTCTATCGACCATGCCCCTATCATGCCAAACTTTGCCATTCCCGAAGAGTTTGGAACGGAAGCCGAATATCGTGCTCGTCTGACAGAGAAAGACCTCTTTGACGAGTTCACTCAAGATGAGAATGGCAATGTGGTGATGAGTGAAGAGGACGGACTGAAGAAGATAAAAAAGCTCGGTGGATACGACAAACTATATCGTATCAAGTTGGAAGCCGACTACTTGGCAAAATTGGCTTACGAAGGCGCCAAGAAAAGGTATGGCGATCCTCTCGATGACGAAACTGCTGAGCGTATTAAGTTCGAATTACACATCATGAAGACGATGGGTTTCCCTGGTTACTTCTTGATTGTACAAGACTATATACGCGCTGCTCGCGAGGAATTGGGAGTAAGCGTAGGACCTGGTCGTGGTTCAGCTGCAGGTAGTGCCGTGGCTTACTGCTTGGGCATTACACAGATTGACCCGATCAAGTACGACCTTCTGTTTGAGCGTTTCTTGAATCCCGACCGTATTTCACTTCCTGATATTGATGTTGACTTCGATGATGATGGACGCGGACGTGTGCTGAATTGGGTTACTCAGAAATATGGGGCTGACAATGTAGCACACATTATTACGTATGGCACAATGGCCACCAAATTGGCTATTAAGGATGTGGCTCGCGTACAGAAATTACCCTTGCAGACATCTAACTACCTCTGCAAACTAATTCCTGACAAACTTCCTGAGGGTCCTGATGGTAAAGTGCCCAAGATGAATCTGACGAATGCGATTGCCGCTATACCCGAACTCCGTGAAGCCGAAGCCTCGTCAGACAAACTACTTAGAGACACTATTCGCTACGCCAAAATGCTTGAAGGCAATGTGCGTAATACGGGTGTGCATGCTTGCGGTTTCATCATCTGTCGTGACAATATATCCGACTGGGTTCCTGTATCTACAGCCAAGGATAAGGAGACCAACGAGGAACTCCACTGTACACAGTATGAGGGTCGAGTCATTGAGGAAACGGGACTCATCAAGATGGACTTCTTGGGGCTTAAGACGCTTTCTATTATCAAGGAAGCACTTGAAAACATTAAGCTCTCTTTGGGAATTGATCTCAACATTGATGAGATTAGTATCGAAGATCCTGCTACCTATCAGCTCTACTGCGATGGTAGGACCATTGGTACGTTCCAGTTTGAATCTACAGGTATGCAGAAATACCTACGCGAACTTCAGCCTTCTACTTTTGAAGACCTCATCGCCATGAATGCACTCTACCGTCCAGGTCCTATGCAGTACATTCCTTCGTTTATTGCTCGTAAACATGGCGACGAGCCCATTGAGTACGATTTGCCCTGCATGGAGAAATACTTAAAGGATACTTATGGTATTACGGTCTACCAAGAGCAAGTCATGCTTCTCTCACGCGAGATTGCCAACTTTACGCGTGGTGAGAGTGATGCCCTGCGTAAGGCTATGGGTAAGAAGCTTATTGAGAAGCTAAACCACATGTACCCCAAGTTTATCAATGGTGGTAAAGCCAATGGATACGATCCTAAGATATTGGAAAAGATCTGGAATGACTGGCGCGCCTTTGCCTCTTATGCTTTTAATAAGAGTCATGCCACATGTTATTCTTGGGTAGCTTATCAGACTGCTTACCTCAAGGCCAACTACCCATCGCAATACATGGCAGGTGTGATGAGCCGAAGCTTGGCCGATATTACTACGGTATCCAAACTAATGGATGAGTGTAAGTCTATGGGCATCCGCACGCTTGGTCCTGATATTAACGAAAGCTACTTAAAGTTTAGCGTGAACCATAGTGGTGACATACGATTCGGTATGGGTGCTGTAAAAGGTGTGGGCGAAGGTGCAGTCCTCCAGATCTTGGAGGAAAGGAAAAAGAATGGTCCGTTTGAATCGGTATACGATCTCGTAGAGCGTGTTAATCTTTCAGTCTGCAATAAGAAATCACTCGAAAGCCTTGCACTCTCTGGTGCTTTCGATAGTTTCAATTCTATCACGCGTGAGCAATTTGTTGTCCCTGGTGATAATGGCGAAACTTTTCTTGATGCACTTGTAAGGTATGGCAATAACTATCAAAACGACAAAGCAGAGAGCGAATTCTCGCTTTTTGGAGGAAGTGAAATGGTAGAGATTGCACGTCCTGAGCCATCGAAGAATATTCCTCGTTGGAGTGACCTTGAGCGACTCAACAAGGAGCGCGACTTAATAGGTATCTATATCTCAGGACATCCGCTCGATTCATATAAGATTATTATTGAGAATGTCTGCACTATGCACATGGACCAACTCGAAGATATCACGCCTTTTGCCAATAAAGATGTGACACTCGGTGGTATAGTAACGGATGTGCGTACAGGACAGACTCGCACTGGTAAGCCTTATGGCATCGTAAAAATGGAAGATTACTCTGGACCTGGAGAAATTGCCCTCTTTGGCGATGAATGGGCTAAGCATAGCGGCTATTTTGCGGTTGGTAACAGCCTGTTTATCACAGGGCGAGTAGACGAGCGTCAATGGAGAAAGGATGAATACGAACTTAAAATCGGACGAATAGAATTCCTTTCTAATGTGAGAGACGAGAAGATCAAGTCAATCACCATTACCCTTGATCTAAATCAACTCACCTCTAAGATTGTGGCTGACATTTCATCAAAGGTCAAGGAGAATGAAGGTCCATCTGAACTCTATTTCAACGTGGTAGACCACGAAATGCAAACGCAGGTTATGCTGCAAAGTAAGAGTGTGCGTCTCACTGTTGAAAGTGAGCTCATCAATTACTTGAAGAGCAACCACATTAAATATAACATTAACTAAGGGGCGTACAAAGCGCGGCATGCTATTTGCTTCGTGATAGTTATACACCTCTACGCATTATAAATCATTTATTAAAAGATAATTATCAATATGGAAAAGATCATCACTGACTCCAACTTCGAAGGCATCGTTGCCGAAGGTTTACCCATTGTTCTTGATTTCTCAGCCACTTGGTGTGGGCCTTGCAAAAAGATTGCTCCTATCATTGAAGAGCTTGCTGGCGAATACGAAGGTAAAGTAAACATTGGCAAGTGCGACGTTGACGACAATGACGAACTCACCGCTAAGTTTGGCATCAGAAATGTCCCTACTGTGCTTTTCATCAAGAATGGTGAAGTGGTAGACAAGCACGTAGGTGCTGCACCTAAGAAAGAATTTGTCGAAAAAATAGAAGCTCTCTTGAAATGAATTTAGAAGAAGAACTGATACAGGATGCACAGGAGGATGCAGCCGCAGTGGCATACATCCAAAAGCATTTACCACAGGAACTGCAGGAGCAGTACGACGAAGAGACGCTCTACTACTTTCTCGATCTCATCATCGAGTACTATACAGAGAGCGGCATTCTCGATGCTCAGCCCGACAAAGATGGTTATGTTGAAATAGACGAAGAGGCCATCGCGCAGTATCTTGCCAAGAAAGCAAAGAAGGAACATATGGGTGAATTCTCAGCAGACGACCTCTTGTTTGTAGTACAAGCTCATATGGACTTCGAGGAAGAACAAGAGCAATAAACCTTCTTCAGCCAACAGCGTTCTCTCAATAGAACGTGGGAATAGCGTTGACTATATCTTTCACATATAATAAAGGAGTAGAATCTACTGAAAGTGCATAACTTCAGTATGTTCTACTCCTTTTATATATAGGTAGGTTCGCTCTGAGGGATTAATCGAATTGAATCGCTTTGGCTGGTTGTACTCTCGAAACTAAAAAACTTGGCAAAATGAGCGCTAACATGTTGACGAATAGTGTCACGATGTTGAGCACGACAATCCATACCACGTTGATTTCTACTGGAGCAGTAGGAACATAGTAAGTTTCAGGATTGAGAGTTATGATATGAAAATGCTGTTGCAAGAGCACTAAGCCCAAGCCAAGAACGTTTCCCCAAAGCATACCTCTACCAACAATGAATGCTGCATAAAGCAAGAATGTATGGCGAATACGGCTGTTTGTTGCTCCCAAAGCTTTGAGCAAACCGATAGTAGATGTACGCTCAAGGATGAGGATGAGCAATCCACTGATCATGGAGAAACCTGCTACGATAGCTGTGATAATAAGAATGACCATCACGTTAAGGTCGAGCAGACTGAGCCATGAGAGGACGGATGCAGTCTGTGGATTTTCATTGGCGGTAATCACCGCGGGGATGTGTCCGTATGCGTCTTTCTTCCCCTCTATGGTCTGTCTCAGATAGGCGGTGGTTTGAGGCATCACGTCAAACGATGTGAGCTGTACTTCTACAGCCGTACTTTGTTCGGTCTTCCATCGGTTGAGTTGGTTGACAGTGGCTAAATCTGTAAGTACCATTGTCTTGTCAAACTGCTTCATGTAGGTATTATAAATACCCACTACTTGGAATCGACGTTGCTTAATCGTATTGGAAAAGAAATAGCTATAGACTCTGTCACCAACTTTTAGCTTCAATTGATTCGCAAGTGTCTGAGAAATGACTACCTGGTTGGTCGTCTGCTGATCACTGAATTTAGGAAGCGTACCGCTGACAAGATATTGCTTCATGAAGCTATAGTCGAAATCAGTTCCCACACCTTTCAATACAATACCTGCAAAGTCGGTGTCGGTCTTGAATATGCCCATCTTGCGTGATACGCGTTGCACGTGAGTCACCCCAGGAGCGGCCTTGATGGTACTTATCATCCTTGCATCTGTCACAATCGGATTATTATCGGGCGATCCAAACGAATTGATATCGAGTACTTGCAGATAAGAACCGACTCCCGTAAACTTACTGCTAACTTCGCGTTGAAATCCCTTGACGAAGCAGATAGATATAATCATGACAGCAAGGCCTACTGCAATACCTGCAGTGGCTATAAACAATGCTGGAGGCGAGGCTTTCTTGATAGAACCATCTGCCTTATTGGATTGGTTCTTAAAGAATCGTCGGGATAGAAATAGCGAAAGCATGTTTTTGATTAAAGAGAAGATGAAAGTTCATACCCTGTATAGGCTTCAAGTGCCTTTTGCAGAACAAATAGTGCACGCTGTAGGTCGTGCTTGTTAAGCACATAAGCTATGCGTACTTGGTTACGACCTGCACCAGGAGTAGTGTAGAAACCTGCGGCTGGCGCCATCATCACAGTCTCTCCTTCATACTGGAAATCAGTGAGACACCATGCACAGAATTTTTCTGCATCGTCAACGGGGAGCTTTGCTACCGTATAGAATGCTCCCATAGGAATCGGAGAATAGACACCTGGTATGCGATTGAGTCCATCGATAAGGCATTTACGGCGCTCTACGTATTCTTCATATACATCTCGTGCATACTCGGGAGTGGCATCGAGCGAAGCTTCTGCTACAAGCTGTCCAATCAATGGAGGACTCAGTCGGGCTTGGCAAAACTTCATGACTGCCTTGCGCACAGCCTCGTTCTTTGTAATGAGAGCACCTATGCGTATACCGCATTCGCTATATCGCTTTGATACGGAATCAATCAACACAACGTTTTGCTCCACACCTTCAAGGTGGCAAGCTGAGATATAGGGAGATCCCGTATAAATAAACTCACGATATACCTCGTCAGAGAAGAGATATAGGTCATACTTCTTTACGAGATCACGTATTTGGTTCATCTCGCGACGAGTGTAAAGGTAGCCCGTAGGATTGTTGGGATTACAAATGAGGATGGCTCTTGTATGCTCATTGATGAGTTCTTCAAATTTCTCAACCTTCGGCAGAGAGAATCCCTCCTCTATTGTGGTGGCAATGGTGCGAATGCGTGCTCCAGCAGAGATTGCAAATGCCATGTAATTGGCGTAGGCTGGTTCTGGCACGATGATTTCATCACCAGGATTGAGGCATGACATAAAGGCAAAGAGTACCGCCTCCGAGCCTCCCGATGTAATGATTATGTCGTCGGGAGAAAGGTGGATGTTGTAGCGTTCATAATAGTGAGTAAGTTTTTCTCTATATGAACGGAATCCTTGACTTGGACTGTACTCCAGAACTTTTCTATCGATGTGTTTAAGCACATCAAGACCTGCTTGGGGAGTTGGAAGGTCGGGCTGACCTATATTGAGATGGTAAACGTGAATGCCATTCTCTTTAGCCTTTGTGGCTAATGGAGCGAGTTTCCTGATAGGAGATTCAGGCATCATGACTGCTCTTTCTGAAATCTTGGGCATGTTTCTCGTATTGTCGTTGATAAGCTGTCCGTCACACGCGGGGAAATGCGTACACTTCTACGTAAGGACCAGTGGTTGTTAAATATATTTTCTAATGAAATCTTGCTTGTGTGCTAATCGTCTTATGCTAATAGATGCCGCATAGAATGGCTTCATTAGCGCAAACCAATATAGATAAGCTCCGTATTTTCTCTCACCGAGGGAGCGCAGAGCTTTGCGTATAAGTAGCATCGGAATTGTAATGCCTGCAGCAATCAAGAGCAAACAGGCAATGTCCGTATATATGCATTGTATGGTATAAATGGCATATGGCAGATCTGATGCTAATCGTTTTACTATATAAAGGAGTAACGATCCTACGTATAGATAGACCATCAAAGAAGCCCAACCATCCTTACAATACAATCGGCGAACAGATGGAGTGAGTCGGTGACGCACCTCTAACCGTTCTACGCGTTCGCGGGTGAGCTGTCGGCGTGATTGTATGTCTTCTACAAGCTTCGTCTCTGGCGAACAAAGTAAAGCACTTCGTTCTGCAAGTGCATGTCGATTGACCATGATTGATTCTTCACCAAAGGTGATGGGCAGACTATCTGCAAAACCATCATTCTCTAAGAACCAACTTTTACGTACAGCCCAATTAGAATGGCCACATCCCGCGAGGATGCCATTTTCTAATGCGCTTAATCTTGCTACGTACTCTCCTACTCTTTCTAAAATAGCTCGGCGAGCGAGGAGAGAACCATCATCGGCATAATTATAATAAGCTTCCACGAAATCGCGGTCGTCTGTCAGATTCTGTGCATAATGCTTGAGCCATGCAGGCGATTCGGGTACTGTATCTGGCGAAAGCACTATGATCCATTCTCCTCGCGCCGCCTTTATGCCAAGGGTAATGGCTAATTTACGAAGCTCGATATTACGTGACGTAGCGGGGATGAACGTATAGCGTAAGTGATCATGCGTAGCAGAATAGCGCTTATATACGTCCTTGATGTTGGCATTCTGCCCCATATCCGCTATTATTACTTCGTACTTCCCACTATAGTCCATTGCGTATAAACTATCGAGCAAAGGCGTAACGTCGCGCGAGGATTGACCTGCTGGTATGATAATGGAAATTGTAGGGTAGCCGCTTCCTGCTGCTACAAGTGCATCATGTGTGACATCCTCTATCTCCTGCGCTTCATTTTGCCATGCTGTATATTTTACGGGCAATCTGTAATTACGCAATCGCAGAACATACAACAGCAACAGCGCCACTACCGAAACAATTAAGCTGATCGGTAAAATCATATCATCCAAAATGGGGTTGATGTTCAACATTTGTAATATTATTTGAGAGATTATATTCTCCTTCTAAACTCTGAGCACACGATAGCTGTCGCTACCGCTACATTGAGGCTTTCACTCGTATCTCGTCCTTGTGGATAGGGAGGTATGTAGAGTCGGCGATTGATGAGCGAGGCCACGTTCTCGCTTACGCCTTTACCTTCATTTCCCATCACGATTAGCCCATTTGCTGATAGCTCATGAGCATACATATCGTCTCCATCAAGAAATGTGCCGAACACGGGTACATGATCTGAGATTCCTTCTATATATTGTGGTAGATCTACGTAGTGTACTTTCACTCTCCCTACTGCTCCCATTGTGGCTTGTACCACTTTGGGTGCAAACACATCGGCTGTAGTGTGTGAGGCAAATATGTGCTCTATGCCAAACCAATCGGCGATGCGAACAATAGTACCCATATTTCCTGGATCTTGTACACCATCGAGAGCGAGGCACAATTGCTCTTCGGGCAAACGATTCAGTTGATTCACAGAGATAGCCTCTGGCTTGTAAAACACGGCCAAGGCATCACGCGGAGTGCATAGCAAGGACAGACGATTAATCGTTTTTGCATCGACCTCTTCCACGTTGTCAACGTGTTGCAATAGCGCCGATGGCAGTCTATGCAGGAATTCAGTCGTAGCATAGAGGCTTTCACAAGGAAGAAGTGGTAATAAGTCCGCCACAACCTTTGGACCCTCTGCCACAAAGCACTTTCGAGCATCACGATGCTTTTTCTGGCTCAATGCATGTATGTCTTTTACCGTCTGTTTAGTTACCACTTGCTGTATTCGTTTTCTTTATATTAAAGCATTCTTTCGCGTTGTCATCGATTGAATGCAATCGTGATTCACGCAATTGTATGGCTATAGCATAACCAAAGCAACCGCAAAGCTACAAAGTTATTTTAAAAAAAACGTTGTACTTTTTCAAATAAAGACGCTGTTCTATTAAAAAAGATACTTCAAAGTTCGTTTTATATGCTTTAATGGGTAGAAAACGCTCGGATTTCTCACGTGGATAGCGTTTCCCGAACATCGTTGTTATCATGATAAAACTAAGGTTTCCCCGTTTCCTCTTGACGTTTCTTTCATCGTACACCGCTCGGTGGCAGCATTGCCACCGCCCAGTGGCAGCATTGCCACCGCCCGGTGGCAGCATTACCACCGCCCGGTGTACGATGAAAGAATGTACATTTTCAGGGCAGACGCATCAAATCCGAGAACATTTAACACGTCTGTTAACATGTTATAT
>CALEKA010000106.1 GCA_937898715.1 uncultured Prevotella sp. | reverse complement strand
TAGTTCTAGTGATTCTAGTAGTTCTAGTGATTCTAGTGATTCTAGTGGTTCTAGTGATTATAGGATGATTAGGATTTATGGGGCGAATAGGGATTCTGGAGGGGGGGGGTAAAGGAAAGTGGAAAATGTGGGCAGAGTGTGGGCAGAGTGTAGGCAGAGTGTAGGTGGGGAGGGTGGCTTCTCTTCTGATTATCAGGTGATTTCTTGATGAGAGTGAGGGGGTGAGGGATTTGGGAGGGGAAAATTATATGTAACACGCGCGCGCGTGAGAGTGAGAGTATATGCAAGGACATTCTTAATATCGCATTTTCGAAGATTAGAACGACTTAATAGAGAATTGTATGATATAAAATTGTAGTTTTGCATAAAATAGAAAGATTTATACTTATGAAGATACTTTTCTTAGTGGTTGGTAAGACTGTGGACAAACGACTTACGTCGTTGATCAACGAATATGCGGAACGGGTAAAACATTATATTCCCTTCGACATTGAGGTTATACCCGAATTAAAGAACACAAAGGCTTTGACCGCTGAACAACAAAAAGACAAGGAGGGGGATCTGCTACAGAAACAACTAAGGGATGGTGATTACATTGTGCTTCTCGACGAGGGTGGCAAAGAGTTTCGTTCTGTGGAATTTGCTGCTTATCTTGAAAAGAAACAGAGTCAAGTGGCCAGGAGGCTGGTGTTTATCGTGGGAGGGCCCTATGGCTTCTCCCCTACCCTTTATAAGTTGGCACGAGAAAAGGTTTCGTTATCGAAGATGACTTTTTCTCACCAGATGGTAAGATTGTTCTTTGTAGAGCAACTTTACAGGGCTATGACGATACTTCGCGGAGAGCCTTATCATCACGAATAGATGAGACAATATATGAAAGGTTACTTACGGCTTTATACATATGGGCATTGGCTTAAAGCATTCTGCTGCATCGCATTTATCGCAGGACTGCCATGGATGGGATATGCTCAAAAGTCGAGATTTCGAATTATGGAATACAATGTGGAGAATCTATTTGATACGATACGTTGTATGCATACCGAAGATGCTGACTTCACACCAGAAGGTAGTCATAAATGGAGTTCATCGCGCTATTGGAAAAAGCTATCAGACATTGGCAGAGTGATTGCAAGCGGAGGCGGAAAACAACCTGCCGACTTAGTGGCTCTGATTGAGGTGGAAAACGATAGCGTTGTGGCAGATCTTACGCGCAAGACCAAGTTGTGGCGCTTAGGCTACGAGTACATAATAACACACTCTAAGGACGTGAGAGGCATTAATGTGGCCTTGCTCTATCAACCGTACAGATTTCGCCCCATAGGAAGAGACTCTACACGAGTGATGCCAGTAAGCACGAAGAAAGGGCGACCTACACGCGATATTCTGCACGTGGCGGGAGAAGTTCCCACGGGCGATACGCTTGACGTGTTTGTGTGTCACTTACCAAGCCGTAGAGGCGGGAATTCTGCTTCGCGCTACCGAATTGCCGTGGCTGAAAGGTTGAGAGAGGCAATAGATAACGTAGTGCAACAGAGGAAACGACCGCAGATTGTTGTCACTGGAGACTTTAATGCCTATTATCCAGAAAAGGTGTTTACCCAAGCATTACGCGCTACGGCGGCCAATGATGTTCAAAAAGCATATTTACCGAACGAACTTTACGTAATGACTCATCAAATGGAAGCACGAAGGGGGATAAAAGGTACGTACAAATTTCAAGGAGAATGGAATCAATTGGACCAAATGATTGTAAATGGTGTGCTCTTAGCAAAACAGGACGAGGATGATCATAGACTGCGCACTACAACACAGAGTTGCAAATTGGTAGACTTCGACTTCCTGCTTCAAAATGATAAGAATGGCGATGGTGTGCACCCCTATCGTACGTATTTAGGCCCTTATTATCAAGGAGGGTATAGTGACCATCTCCCCGTGATATTGGATTTCTATTTCTGATATGGCATATGCGACAGAGGATGCAATGGTGCTTACCTGCTTTACTTATCCGTTCACTATTTTACGGCAATAGATGGCTTAATATCAGATTATTACTACTTTTGCATAGCGCTGTAGTAAGAGAATACGTTTACAACGATCACTTACGCGCTCTATCTATAAAATAAAAAGATCATGACAGAGAAGTCTCCTATCGTAAAATTAGACACCGTTGCTGAATACAATGATATGTTCGGTGTGAAAACGCTCAATCCATTGGTGAGCGTAATTGATATGTCGAAATGTCCGCCTATGAAACACTGCAAACACGTGTTTGGCTTTTATGCCATATACTTGAAAGATGTCAAATGCGGAGACTTGATTTATGGTAGACAGACTTACGACTACCAAGAGGGGACGGTGGTATGCCTTGCCCCTGGCCAGGTGATTGGCATGGCTGATAATGGTGAGAAATTCCAACCCAAAGGATGGGTCCTTCTTTTCCATCCTGACTTGATACATGGCACATCGCTTGGGAAACACATCAAGGAATATAGCTACTTCTCTTACGAAGTGAGAGAAGCACTTCACTTGTCAGAGCGAGAGCGCGAAATTTTTATAGATTGCTTGACTAAGATACAGCAAGAGCTTGAACACGACATTGACCGTATGAGCAAACGCTTGATAGCAAAAAACATTGAGTTGCTACTTGACTATTGTCTGCGATTCTACGAGAGACAGTTCATTACTCGCGACAATGCAAATCACGACATTCTGACACGCTTTGAGAACCTACTTGATGACTACTTCGCTAGCAACAAAGCAGGAATAAATGGTTTGCCCACCGTGAAATACTGTGCAACAGAATTATATCTATCGCCCAACTATTTCGGTGACCTTATTAAGAAAGAAACGGGGCGCACTGCACAAGAATATATTCATAACAAGATTATCGAATTGAGCAAAGAGCGCATTCTTAATCCCACGCAGAGCATCAGTGAAGTGGCATACGACTTAGGGTTTCAGTATCCGCAGCATTTCACGCGCATGTTTAAGCGCATTGTGGGTACAACCCCTAACGACTATCGACGTCAAGCGTTATAGAAATTCTATTTCGCACATAATAGCTTACGATATTTGATACATAGCGTCAAAATAGGGAAGCCACCTATTCTCTGCTATGCCAATCTGAAGTCCGTAAAAGCGAGTTCCACTCTTACGGACTTCTTGCATTTGATGCAAAGATTCTTTACGGGGAAGGGGGATGCGAAAGTCTGTCACCCATAGCACGTCTGCTCCTGCATAAAGCGGATTGGTATATAGGAGAGAGAAAACGGCATCGAGCATGCGATGGGCATCAGTGTCGCCCGATGGACGATGAGTGAAGAAATCAAGAAGGCGGGTGCGGTCTTGGAGCACATCTTTAGGATTGGCTTGAACAGAGAAAGCTATCAGATAACAACGTCGCTTGGCAGAATAACACATTTCTGAAAGCCTCATCATCATAGAGAGTGCTATATTGAATGGCTCACCTTGCATACTTCCAGAGGTGTCAACACACACAACAATAGGTCCGCGAAGCTGTGCTGGACGAGTACATAAGCTGCGGGCAGGATTGATCATACGACTTTGGTAGTCGAACGTTTGCAAGCTGCGAGTTACGTATTTATGTAGGAATACATTTTCCATTTCGGCATCGAAGTATTGCGCTATTTCTGTAGGCAATAATGTATTGAGGTCATTCCCCATTCCAACACCTATGATATCGCTTTTCGAAGCATGCTGCATCTGTTCTGCAAATCCCGACGAATAACCTATACGCTGCTTGCCCGAAGCGTGAGCTACGCGCCCCATCCTATCCGTAATTTGCTGCAATACGGGATAACGTTGCTGCAATTGAACTACGCGCTGCAAGCGTTCGAACTCGTACGTATTCCAACGTCCCCCCATCAACGCCCACGACTGACAGAAACGGTCTGGAGAGACTGCATGTTCCTTTACATAACGCGTTGCGGCTTCGAGATTTGTGCGAAGCTGTCGGTCGTAGGAGTCTGTATGTGAACGGAGTTGTTCGCATTTCTGATGTGATAAACGCTGAGCCATGCATTCGCTCCAATCATGCAGGAGCGTTTCCCACAATGCATCATCACGCCAGTTCTCTGCACCAGAAAATGAGTTTTGGTAAAAGTCTTGTTCAAATCCAAACTCACGATAACGATCGCCTATCTCCTGCACAAGCGCCTGCCAGTTGTCTCGACGTTTTGTATAGCTCCACTGATATGCATCCTGCAAACGCATTCGCTCAGAGTTGCAGCGCTGATATTGAAACGCTGCTTTCTGCAGACTTTGACTTACGAACTGCATCATCGTATCCATAAAGATACGCGCTGCTATTTCATCACTGAGCACCTGCGAAGCCACCGAAGCATCATTCATTACACCGTAGAGATACATCGTCAAAGCATCGTCATCATAAAGCGAGGCATCAGGGAGGTCTCCTGTGTCGATAAAAGCTTTTAAGAGATTATGATAGAACTCGGTCGAGAATTCCTCTTTATTCTTCATTGTAAAGGAGTTTACGTATGTCTACACGGCATAAGGCCACCTTTTTGTACAAATCCTGTACATGTTGAGCAGCCTGCGCTTTATCTTCAGCAGAAGCAAATAAGTTGTCGTCAATTGTCCGCTTAAGAGAGTCCGTTTCCTCACATAGATACTCTATGTCCGTTTCATAATGTTTATAGTTGGCAGAGATCCCTGCTTCTATATCAGCAGTATCAATTTGCGTTTCATCACTGATGGGCTGAACAACAGCATCAAATAGCGACCCAATCTTACCTCCTTGCGGATTGAGCACAGCGCTCCCCTTATGCCGCATACCAAAGGCTACTCCATTGATATATATATGATCGTTGTCGCGGCAAAGCATGACACGCTCTTTCTGTACATGTGACGATGACTCGACTATATCAGGAGAAAACATTCGAATGATGCAACGCCCCTTTGAGGATTTGTCTCTAAACATTATGCCCTGCACGGCTGCATTTTGCTTGCTGATAGTAGGCAGACGCTTGAAGTCGGTAATGAAGACGTAAGTATGCCCTGTACCATGGTTTTCTACTTGGTAGAAGAATCGATCTACTATGAGAAGGTCATCGTCGCGATGGTCGTTATCGCGTGCAGCTTTTGCCAATGCAGCTTCAGCACGATATGCTCTGAGATCAGCCTTTACGCCGTCTGACAGGCGCTGTAGCTGCTGGCGAAGAGGATCGAAGATAGCCTGAATCGTTATCTCTCTCACAGGATCAATCTCTGCAGGCTCGTTCCAAATACAATGATACATGGGTATGAGATCAGCTGGAGTGGCTTGCTTCCGACCTTGTACATAGGCAGAGGTTCGCAGCAAGGCCGCGATGTGCTTCCATCGTCTGTCGCTCACGTAAATGCGCCGTGGCAATTCACTATCACTCACCTCTACGCGCAATATTTGCTTGCGTATATACGTGATAGCATCGAGCAAGGAGATAGTTAATTCCACTTGCTCGCTTTCTGTGCGCCATAGCGCATACTCTTTTGCCCTAATGGGCTGCGCAGATGCATTTATGTCCTTAGAACAAGACGCGTCTTCTGCTTGAAAAGAAGAACTTTGTGATGCAGAGCGAGAAGACTCTGCATTAGATTGGGAAGATTCTGCATTAGAGCGGGAAGATTCTGCATTAGAGAGATTGCCGCAAAGCATCTTCCTAAATAAATCTTCGCTTTGTATGCTTCGACAGATGATACGTATAGAAAAGCGATCCCATAGAGCCTCCAAGCCCTCCCCCTTTGCGGGGAGTTCGTTTGAGGCAGCTACGAGTAGTTTTAGGGGAAGCTTTAATTCTTTATCGCCATTACGGAAGAGTTTTTCGTTGAGCACGGTCAGCAAAGTGTTTTGTATCGCGGGACCTGCTTTCCATATCTCATCGAGAAATACTACGTCTGCCGTTGGCAAGAAACCATCGACGCTTCGCTCATAGCAATCACTCTCTTTTAATTTAGCGATACTTACTGGGCCAAATATCTCATCTGGGGTAGAAAATCTTGACATCAGATACTCAAAGGAACGTGCACGATAGAATGCATGCTTTAATCTGCGTGCAATCATTGATTTTGCCACTCCCGGCGGTCCAAGGAGCAATATGCTTTCCCCAGAGAGCGCAGCCAAGAGAGCAAGACTTGTTTCCGTATTTTTTTCGTAAATACCCTGTTGCAACTGTTGCAAGAGGGCTTTTATGCGTGATCGTATATCAGACATGTAAAGTGATAAATATATGTAAGGCAAAATTACGAATAAAAGGCAAAACCGACAAGCGAGCGAACGTTATGAATGTTCTGACTCTACTTATCGGTTTTTCCTAAAGCCATATCTGCTGATACCGCGCCAACATCAGTAATATAATGTATAATCTACACTTTGGCGGCGATGTTCCACTTTATCCCAATCGATGAGATACCAGAAGTTGTTCACATAATCAGCTCGGCGATTTTGATAATCAAGGTAATAAGCATGCTCCCACACATCAATACACATCAGTGGGCGCATACCTTCTCTGATAGGATTGCCAGCATTGGACATAGGGAGCAGTTGGAGTTGATTGATAGCATCGAGAGCCAGCCACACCCAGCCTGAGCCAAATAGGCTCACCGCGGCATGAGTAAAGGCTTCGCGAAAAGCCTCTACAGATCCAAAACGCGCCGCGATGGCTTGAGTAAGCAAGCGAGGCATCGTAACGACTTGAGGTGATAGCTGCTTGAAGAAGATAATGTGATTCCAAGCCTGTGCCGCATTGTTGTACAACGCGCCATCTGCCTTCATCACAATCTCCTTCAGCGTCATCTCATCGTAAGGTGTGCCCTCTGCCATACGATTGACATTGTCAAGATAGGTTTGCAGATGTTTTCCCAAATGGAATGATAGCGTCTGAGCGCTCATTCGTGGAGTCAATGCATCAGGTGCAAAGTTCAGTTCTAACATAGAGCGTTTCATAGGTCGAGTGTTTTAGGGATTAGTAATAGCAAAACCGCTTTCCATCTATAGAAAAGATCGGAATACTTGGTTTATCATGCTAAGGTCGGACTTTTTTCCTTATCATGCCACTTTTATAGTGTATTTTGAGAATAATTGAAGTTTCTAAACGCTACTCATGCTATAAAACGTCGCATCATTCAACGCATTCTGAATGAAATCCGCATATTCTTAGGGAACTCCTTATTTGTTTGAAGGAACAAACGACTCGTACGTACCATTACTATAGAACACGCGAATCTCTTTAATTTTGCGTTCGTCTTTGTCAAAATTTATTCCCATACTTGGAATAGTTGAAGCGGAGCGTTGCTGATAATCTCTGCGCGAGCCGTAAGCTTGCACCTTTCGATCGATAGCGGGAGATGGGGAAGATGGGAGAGGAGCAGCGTCGAACAAAGAAGAGGGAGCAGCTGACTGTACATCACTTTCGCCGAAGAGCTGCGATTGACCTGCTTCAGAAGCCACTTCTGATGACTCAGATGGTGCATCATCTGTGCTTGATACAGAAGAGGGGGAGTTGAACATCTCGCCTTCTCCAAACATTAGCCAGTTAACGTTTATTCGCGGAAATGCTCTGTGTATAGCCTCTGCATGTTTACGTGTTGGCTCCGAGCGTCCATTTAATATTCCTGATAGCGAAGCGGGAGAGATACCCAGTTTTGCAGCAAACTCCTGCTGCGTCATTTGAGCGTCTTCCATAATTTTTCTAATTCTTTCCGTCATGATGATACCTATTATAATAGTCATAAAAATGGAGGAGAAGAGGGGATAGGCTATCGCAAAGACGCAGAGAAGAGATAAATTGCTTAGAAAAATCGAACAATTTATCGATCCTTTCCCTTTACATCTAAATCCACCAGATAGAGCGATGTCTCTAAAAGGAGGCAGCAATTCACGCGCAGATTTCTTGCAGTCGTGGACTCTGCCCGGCTCACCTTCATGCAGCATCCCGAAGAAGCCTCTTCAATCAACGCCGCAGCTTCTCACTACAAAAATGTAGATCCGACCTTCCATTTTTCGGTTTACAAAGATAAATATTTTATTTTACATAAGCAACTTACAACTGTGGTTTTTGTAAATCTAAATTCGTAAATCTATAAATCATCTTCGTAAATCCGATAATTTTTATTTGTAAATCGAAAAGTCCAAGTATTTACATTTAGATATGTAAAATCTATTTACGAATATCAAGCAAAACATATTAAAATCCGTGTTATTTATTGGCTTTCAATGACTTTTATATTGTAAATTAGCAAATTACTGCCCTCTTTCTGTCTTTATACACCATACGTCCGTAAAGTTATCTCTCATTGCGTAGCTTATTTGGACATTTTGATTGGTTTTCAACGAGTTACATTCTATATTAGCATACGTATAATTATAAGTTTGCTTTGTTGAATCACATTTTAATATTTACAATTGCTATTTTTATAAACTTGCGAATATATATGATTTGTAGATATAGATATTTAAATATACGCATTCGCAAATTCATCTATTTATAGTTCGCATTTGTGTTGTGTTTTTGTAAATGCTAATATAGGTTTATTGTAAATCAGACAGTCTCATGAGAAGCAATTTTTTTAGCCATTTCTCTATTCTATACCACATGCGGAGATTTTTGCTTTATCGCAACCACAGAGCGTAAAAACAGACGTAAAAAGCTGATTATCAGAACATTACTTACATTTTATCTATTATTCTAAAGAATCCTTTTAGACGAAGTGTATCCTTAATTTGCTATCTATGCTTTGCAGATTACGATGTTTTTGAGATGATAAGATCTAAAAATGGCCGTAAAATACCCTTGATTAACCTTGATTTGCGGCTATTTGTAGGAAGATTGCGTACATCTATATAAAAAGGGGAAAATGTAGTAGTAACAATGGCCTATTATCAGGACCCGAAACACCAGATCCATAGCGCTCCAAAAGCGCATGGTACAACGTCTGAACGACCAGAAGCCGAACTTTACGACAACTATAGGAAGGAATTGAGAAAAGCTAATATCGAAAATCAGAACAATTCTGCCCCTACTCTGCTCGTCATGGAAGCTTCTATGAGTCATTCTGTCTTCCCTCGTGCAGATCCACGACATGCTATGCGAAGAGAAGGGCCTTTTGCCACCATTATAGAGCATCCACCATTGCCATAAGATCTTCTCAAATCAACAATTAATCCTACCCAACAAAGACAAAAAAACTCGCCTCAGATACCAAGATCCGAGGCGAGAGATATCCCTACAGAGGGATGTGAAAAGAGGTACGTTTTCTTAATGTAGTATAAAATATATCAGTTCTTTCATTAGGTCTCCATTAGATGTATGCGAGCCTTCTGAGCCTTTTGAGCGAGCATCTGTGCGACGGATTTCGGACAGGATATTCATCACCTTCATGCCCGTATAATTGGAGAGAGCTGGCATGATGCTGCGCCGAACTTTCCAATCCGTCATATTGAGCCAGGCGGCTATTCCACGCTCCGACTTATCGGGTGAATAGTAAGCTAACATCAAGCTTGAATAGAAAGAAAAGAGCATTGAAAGCACGCGTTGGATCGGATTTTCCTTCGGAGAGTTGTCAAAGTATTTTACTATTCTATTGGCCTTTAAAACGTCTTTATGGACAAGGGCGTCCTGAAGTTCGAAAATATTATAGTTTTTCGTGATGCCAATATTGCGCTGCACGAGGTCGGTGGTAACCACCTTTTCACCCTCAGGGAGCGCCAGTGCCAACTTATCGAGTTCCGAGGCTAATCGGTTGAGGTCGGAGCCCACATATTCAGCCAGCATCTCTGCAGCTCCAGGAGCAGCAGCCAGCCGTCGTCGCTTCAGATAGTCGCGAATGAAGGTGGGCAGTTGGCTATCGTAGAGTCTTTTCGATTCGAAGAGCACGCCCTCCTTACCTATCAGCGTAGCCACTTTGGTGCGACGATCGAGCACGCCGTTCTTGTGACAAAAGATGAGAACCGTGCTCGGTTGCACCTGTTTGAAATAGTACTCTAAATGGTCTATATGCTTCAGATTTTGTGCCTCTTTCACCACGATCACGAGATGTTGCGCTCCCATGGGGAACGCCCTCGCTGCGGTCACGATAACGTCGATATCAGCATCGGCGCCATAGTATGTGATCAAGTTGAAGTCCTTTTCTTCGGGCTTAAGCACGGAGTTGACAATAAAGTCGGCCACGCGGTCGATGTAATAGCTCTCGTCGCCCATGAGATAATATATAGGCTTCAAGCGTCCTGCTTGCACTTCGCGTATGATTTGATCGTACGTGATTCCTGCGGGCTTTTTCTTATAATTACCTACTGCTCCAGCCATTACCAATCATATTTAAGGTGGCGCACCGTCTTGCGTCCGTCGGCTATAAGTTTCATACTCTCTATTCCGATGCGCACGTGCGTTTCGGCAAAATTGCGTGTTACGGCATTGTCGCTTGCCTCCGTCTTCACTCCCTCAGCCTCCATTGGATTGTCTGATACGAGCAGCAGAGCGCCAGTGGGAATGTGATTGTAGAATCCGCAGGTGAAGAGCGTTGCCGTCTCCATATCTACCGCCATGGCACGCGTTTCGCGTAGATAGTTTTTGAATCGTTCGTCGTGTTCCCACACGCGGCGGTTGGTGGTATAGACTGTACCCGTCCAATAGTCGTGACCATTATCGCGCAGAGCCGTCGAGACAGCACGCTGCAACATGAAGGCAGGTAGCGATGGTACTTCGGGTGGAAAGTAGTCGTTGGATGTACCTTCTCCTCTTATGCCCGCCAGTGGTAGTACATAGTCGCCCAGTTGCGTTTTTTCTGAGATTCCTCCACACTTGCCCAAGAAGAGGCAAGCTTTAGGCTTTACTGCGCCGAGCAGATCCATGATCAGTGCAGCATTTGGGCTACCCATACCAAAGTTGATAATGGTTATTCCGTCGGCCGTTGCCGTGCGCATATTAGCATCAAAGCCCACGGGCTCCACGCCACATTGCTTACAGAAGATGTCAACGTAGTTATTGAAATTGGTTAGGAGTATCTCATGTCCAAAGTTTTCGAGTGGCGTTTTGGTGTAGCGCACCAACCAGTCCTCAATAATTTCTTCTTTTGTTGTCATATAAATTCGTATTTTTGTAATCAATAAGAGGGACTTGTGGATTATCTTTCCACTTTTGCCTTTTCAAGGCGCACACTTATCGGTGTATGCACTCCCCTACCCAAGGCGTTGCCTTGGGCTATGGATTATCCCAGGGCTTTCAGCCCGCGCCGTAAGTCAAGCATCAGTTCTTTGACTGCCGAGCTGCAGCCTATCTTATGCAAAGATAGTGCAAAGCGAGAGCAATGAAGCTTGCTTCAATTGCCGAGCTGCAGCCTATCTTATGCAAAGATAGTGCAAAGCAATTCATCTTTCCAATAAAACCAGAACTAAATTATGCAAACGCTCAATCTTCCCACGTGTGAAATCAAGATCACCCAGCAGAAAGGCAATACGCTCATATTCGACTTTCTGCGTCGTCGCTATCTGCGGCTCACTCCCGAGGAATGGGTTCGTCAGCATTTCACCCACTTTCTGGTGGAGCATAAGGGCTACCCTGCTGCTCTCCTTGCCAACGAAGTGACCATCAATGTGGGAGGTGTGGCACGTCGGTGCGACAGTGTACTTTACCACAGAGTGGGAGGCCGTCCGCGCGTTATCGTGGAGTATAAGGCTCCGCACATTCAGATTACGCAAGCCGTATTTCAGCAGATTTATTCTTACAATAGCGTGTTGCGTGCCGACTATCTCATTGTGAGCAATGGTCTGGCGCACTATTGTTGTCACGTAGACTACGAGAAGATGGAAGTATCTTATCTACACGACATACCATCGTACAAGGAGTTGGGTTGATATTTGCTGGAGAATTCGGTAAGAAGAGGGGGGGGAAACTAACTTCTGTTGTTAATTTGTGGCGATGCCGACGCGAGACGCGTCGCCCACGGAACTGATGAGAAGCCTCTAAACTTTTGATGTGCTGAAACCACTGATACCGCTGATGCCGACGCGAGACGCGTCGCCCACGGAGTTCTCTAAAAAAGGAGATGGCTCACGCGCGCGCGTCAGACGTTTTTACGTCCATATTTCCTACACGCTGTCACAATTCTTGTGTAAACATTTGATTTCTAACCATTTGATTAGTGCAAGTAAGTGGTCTTTGCCTACACTTTCCCGTCACTTCCGCTTCACGCGTAATCATCTGCTTCTTTTTTCATCTTCCCATGCTTGATCTAATTTCCCCCTATGACAGTTTTTACGGCATGGGGGGATAATTTTTTCTCTTCCATAGACTAATTTAAACGCTACCGAGGGCTTTTTTCACCCCAAAAACGTGCAAGCCGAATGTCCTCAAGCATGTCTGAATGGCTGAGGCGCAGCCATTTTTCTTTTTAAAAAAACTATACAGGATGGAAGAGATATGTAGGAAAAGTGCAAGCAGCAGGTCTATTCGTGCACAATCTAACGTCGTGAATACCAATGTAATACAAACAAAGAGTGTAAGTTCGCACGATTTTCCAGTACCAAACTTCCGGAAATGCGCGCACGCATGCGTAGGCATGAGAGCGAAGCAGAAAAAGTGAACAGATTGTACACTTTTTTTGCAGAAAAAGAATGAGCACACTACCTTTGCAGTTGCAATGGAAGGGAACAACGCTATTGCTTTCCCTACCAAGTCCCCCACACACTTACTCTTCTCCACGCCTCGGCATGAGAGAAGTCATCATATACAAGTCGCACGTGCTACCTTAGAGGGTGCTGCAGATTGCTTGTAGAACGAGCCATCGCCTACCCTTTTCTGAAAAGCTTCTTGATCCGGCTTACGTAGCCACTGACATCAACCACCTGATTCAGACGGCGCAGCGAAAGCACAGACGAGCATATCACTATGGCTATTCCTACCCCATAGCGAGAGAGGCCTTCGGGAAGACAGAGGGCTGATACCACTGCCATTACGAGCAGCAGAAAATGTACAATATAGCCGGGGATGCACGCCGTATGCGTATGGTAGGCATACTTACGGCGGTATACGGCATTGACTATCAAGAAGTCGAACAGCCCCGCTGCAGAGAGCGCCCACCCTGTGGCTTGGAGTCCACCCCAATAATAGGCCGCGGGCACTACTATGGCAAGGAACACATTGTACGCCACCTCCATAGCTAAGTAGGTGCGCGAATCGCCACTCGCCAAGGCAAGATAAGCCACGGGCATGGTGAGTGCCTTGAAATACATGTAGAATACGGCGCATACCGACATAGACACGGCGGGCACGAATTCTGCACTAAACAGCACCCTTACCGCCATCGGCATAGCCGTCACAAAGAGCACAAGAAGCGGAGCGATGAGCAGAACGCAGATTTCCACCTGCTGATTGACCGTGCGAACCATGCTTTCGTGCTGACCGACAATGGCTGAAAGCCGTGGGAAATAATCCGACTCTACTGCCACAAACACCAACGAAGCATACCCCACCATGAGGGTGTAGCCACAGTTGTAATAGCCCACCACGTCCATACCACCCATACGAAGCATGATGGTACGCACCGCATACTCTGTGCCTTGTGCAAAGGCTGACGCGAGCACGTAAGCAGTTCCGAGTTTGACGAAGGGAATGCCATAACGCACTACGCTGCGCGAGAATAGCGAACAATGCCAAGCCACGCTACGCGTGGAATAATGCAGATGAATGAATAGAACGACGAGGTTGACTATGAGCAACGAGGGCACTATGCCACGCTGCCCGAAAAAATAGAATAATGGGGCATTGACCACCACCGTGGCCACAGCGCCAAAGGCCGACACAATAGCCACGCGCTTGAGTTGCTTCAGTCCCTTGAGTATCGCCATCTCACCGCCCGTAAGCGTGACCATACCCACCATCGGGGCGAGCAAGGCAAAGGACAACGAATAGTCGGCATTGCCGAAAGTAAGGCGGCTCAGCACGGGGGCAAGAATCAGCGCCATGAGTGTGCCGAGCAGAGCAGTCATTGTGCTCCAAGTACGCACTGCCGTCACGCTCCGTTCGAGTTCATGCCGATTGCCCGAAGCATGATGGGCTGCCACATCCTTCACGGCGCTAATGGTCAGTCCGAGGTTGGTACACTGCCCTATCAGCGCCATCACATTATTATAGATATTGATTAGTGCCAATCCTGAGGGGCCTAAGAAGAGCGCCACGAGTTTGGTACGAATCACGCCCATCAGCACGGAGAGTCCTTGCACACCGCCAAAAAGCCATGTGTACTTCAACACATGGCTATACGTACCATCGTCGGCAGAGCAGGAAGTCTGCTCCGCGGGCGTCATTGCTTTTTCGGTTTCGGAGTGCATGGATGCTTTGGGTGTGTAGATTCCGTTTTTTTTGGGGGGGAAAGATGGCTCTATATCAGAAGATTTATATAGTTCTGTGGGCGACGCGTCCCGCGTCGGCATATTATCAGTCTTGCTTCGGCATCGAGCCTCGCACGACTGGCCGAAGCGAGACGCTTCGCCCCCACTGCCTATAGGTTCACCTCTTGATTCACTGGGTGATGCCGACGCGGGGACGCGTCGCCCACGGTATAGGCTGAATGTCTCTTGCCCGCTGGGTGATGCCGACGCAGGACGCGTCGCCCACAGAACTATGACAATACTTGCGACACCAGACGGGCTACTTGCAAGAATGTATTACTTATTACTTATTACTTATTACATATTACTTGACAAGAGCAAGAATGTAATACTTAATACTTTATACTTAATACTTTGACAGTGATTGATAGCTGACAATGATTGTCAGCTATCAATCACTGTCAATCAGTCATATCTCCGCCCGTATTGTCCTGAGCAGTGTCGCGCACGATGCTTGAAGCGCTACCGTCAAGCGGAATTTCTACACTGAAGGCAGGTCCTTCTTCTATCCCCACTTGCCCCACTTGGGCTCCGAGATAGATGATGCGCTTATCCTTCTGAGTCTTTTCAGAGTCGAAAGCCATGCCCAAGAGCACAGTGCCGTGCTTGTCGGCCTCGGTAAGGAAGCTCTCAAATGCTTCCTTCGTATACGAACGCTTGAAGAAATCCTGTCCGTCGCGGGTGATGGTCACGTCTACGCGGTTGTCGTAGAACTTCTTGCCTAAGTCGTCACTCACGATGGGGAGCTGCTTGTCGGCCTCACGATGGATGGTGATTTCATATTGATGGCCTCCCGCCTGAAACTCATTCTTCATCGTCTGAGCAGGATCGGCATAGGGGGTATTGTCTGTTGCGGTTTGCGTGGTGTCTGCATTGGTTTCGGCCTGCTGTTCGGTCTTTCCTCCGCATGAGGCGAGCGCCACCGTTGCTGCTGCAATGCAGATGGCAATATAGATTCTTTTCATGATTTGCTCATTAAGTAGGTTCGTTGAACGAGCAAAATAACAAAATCCTCGCCACAAAAACAAGAAAAAGGGACAAAGAGTGGGCTCGGAACGGGCTTTTACTTAATTTTGCTCCATAATTATCTGTTTACTGACGCCTATGAACTCTCTTTTCAATCTGACTCGCGCCACGTTGCTCTGTGCATACCTCTCCACTACGGCATCTACACTATGGAGTTGCCAACATGGACAGAAAGATCAGTCTATGGAGGCCGATTCTGCGACAGTTCACACCGACACCACGGCTCTGCTCGTGATGCAGGTGAAAGACTGCGCACGGCTTTACACCACGGAATTCGTGGTGAGGAAGATCGTGACCTTTACAGACAACCCTACGATGAAGGGCAAGTTCCTGGGCTTCGACGTCGACATGCCCACTCGTCTTGGCGACCGAAAGATAGCGATCCCCATCGATGTGACGCTAAAGGCTTATATCGATTTCGCTGAGTTCGGACCGCAGAATGTGGAGCGGACTGACTCCTCCATCACCGTCACTCTGCCCGACCCTCACGTGGTGAACACAGCTTCGAAGGTGGACAATGGCGGCACACGGCAATACATCGACGGACTTCGTTCACGATTCACCGACAGCGAAGTGACCGCTCTGGCTCATCAAGGAGCCGACAGCATATGGGCGCATGCCTCGCGCTTAGGCATAGAGGAACAAGCCATGCGCAGTGCTGCCACGCAGTTGCTCCCCTTGCTGCATCGCATGGGTTACAAAGAGAAGAACGTTACCATCCGATTTCGCAAGCATTACTCTGACCAAGACTGGGTGAAGATGATCGAAAAAGACTGACAAGCAGTAGAAACGTAAGTGCAACAGCTCTGTGTGGGCGACGCGTCCCGCGTCGGCATTGCATACGAGTCAAGAAGCAACTTCAACAGTTCCGTGTGGGCGACGCGTCCCGCGTCGGCAATTTACTACAAACAAGCAGACGCATCACACACTTCAAGTCCACTCCTTGATGCCGACGCGGGATGCGTCGCCCACAGAACTGAGTAAGATTCCATCAACCCACACCTATATATTATATAGTATATAATGAAGAAAACATTACTCAACATATTGCGCAACGGCCGCTTCTATGCTATCGCGCTGGCTGTTGTAGCAGTGGCGGTGATTGTCGTAGTAGTAGTGAAAGCGTGGCAAAAGGATCCGCCCATTTCGCTCAGCGTGGTGCACAATACGCGCATCGACGTAACCCCCGAAGAGATTCAGTCCATCCGCGACATTGGTCAGTGGGAATTTCTCTCTATCTCTACAGAGGAGATGGTGGAATGGCATCGCCACCGCACCTTTGGCAACGACCACTTGGTGCGCATCTATCAAGGCACACTGCGCATCGGCGTCGACATGGCTCACGCCAAAGATGGATGGCTGGAGTCGTTCCCCGATTCCACCGCCATCGTTCATCTGCCCGCCATAGGGCTGCTCGACAATCAGTTTATCGACGAAGCACGCACACGCACTTTCTACGAGAAGGGAAGCATTCCGCCCGCCGTTCTCGACCAGCTCTATGCCACCGCAGCCCAGAAGATGCGCCACCGCTGCCTTACTCCGCAAAATCTGAAGCGAGCTGAGAATAATGCTCGCACACACTTTGACCGCATCGTGCGGGCCATGGGATTTAAGCGAGTAGAGATTGTGTTTGACAAGAAATAAGTTTTGAGGTTATTATAAGGTTGCTATCGTGTGAATAATAGTTTTAAGTTTTGAGGTTATAAGGTTATAAGTTATTCAAGTTTCGGATTTAGAATGGGCGGGCTGAATCATCGTGCAAGTCGAATGCAA
>CALEKA010000105.1 GCA_937898715.1 uncultured Prevotella sp. | reverse complement strand
TTGGGCTATGGAAATCACTGGGCTTTCAGCCCGCTTTGCTAAATCAGAAACTTAAATATGTAACTGAAGTTTCGGATTTAGGATGATTCTGCCCGCTTATTCTAAATCCGAGACTTGAATAAGATCTACCCTTCCGTACTTCACAAAGATCGATTTCTTCCCCTAATCATGCCACATGTAAAGGCCTTTAGGGTACCATCGTGCATTTTATGAAACAAAACGAGCCGAAAGCCAAAGATTTTGCGTAAGTTTGCATTTACAACTACCCTTTTGTCTCTTACCGAAGAGACATGTAGCAAATAATAACCTAAGACACAATGAAGATGAAGACATTTAAGACACAATTTCTCCTGTGGATGACCATGCTTCTGTGCATGACCACACTCAATGGATGCGACGAAGACTTTTGGCGCGACGACGTAGATATGGTAGGCTCTTGGCAAGTAGAAAATGTCGGAGGAGACCTAAACTATTGCCGATACAGATATGGCGATGTATTCACATTCGATCGCAATGGCCAATTCTTCACGCGTGGCAATCAACTCAACGAGAACGGCTATTGGGACTATCGCAACTCTGGTGCCATACGCATATACCTGGAGCCCTATCCCAACGACGTATGCATGTATGCCGACATCGATGCCGATTGGAATGGCGATCGCAGCGTAACGCTTCGCATCAAGGACGTGTCCGACCCTCGATACCCCGTCTACTACCAACTCCGCTTGGTAAGACTGTATTAGACCAGTCATGTCTCGGATAAAGAACCATTCGTATGAGCCTCATTAGTTCTGTGGGCGACGCGTCCCGCGTCGGCATTGCCACAGACCAACACTATTTCTCATACTTAGCATTCCCATCTCAGTGCCGACGCGGGACGCGTCGAGCCACAGAGCGGTCTAAGAGCCAATCATGTTCTGTATTCCGAGCCTTCGCAAGCCGTGGTTGAGCATTCAGCAAAAGCGATTGCTATCCATCCACACGCATATCATCAAGAATACAACACAATCAATGAAACTCCTAACACAAGACGAACTTAAACAAAAGATAGACTCTCCCCTCTTCCACAAACTGACCGAGACGGCCGATGAACTGGGCATGGAATGCTACCTCGTAGGCGGCTACGTGCGCGACCTCTTCCTCGAACGTCCTACCAACGACATTGATGTAGTGACCGTAGGGAGCGGCATTCAGATGGCAGAAGCCTTTGCTCGCAAACTTGGACGGCATGCTCACCTCTCTGTGTTCAAAAACTTTGGTACTGCACAGGTGAAATGGCATGATAATGAAGTGGAATTCGTAGGAGCACGCAAGGAAAGCTATAGTCACGATTCGCGTAAGCCCATCGTAGAAGATGGCACACTCGAGGACGATCAGAACCGACGCGACTTCACCATCAATGCCATGGCGGTATGCCTCAATGCCTCTCGACTGGGAGAACTGGTCGACCCCTTCGACGGCATACGCGACCTCGAAGATGGCATTATAGCCACACCGCTCGATCCCGACATCACCTTCAGCGACGATCCTCTGCGCATGATGCGTTGCGTACGTTTCTCTACGCAGCTCAACTTCAGCATAGAAGACGAAACGTTTGAAGCCCTCACGCGCAACCGCGAACGTATCAAGATTATCAGTGCCGAACGCATCATCACAGAGCTCAACAAGATTATGATGGCTCCTGTGCCCTCGATCGGCTTCGTAGAGTTGCAGCGTTGCGGACTGCTCAGCTTGATTCTGCCAGAAGTATCGTTACTCGACTGTGTAGAAACGCGCAATGGAAAATCTCACAAGAACAACTTCTACCACACCTTGGAAGTGCTCGACACCATTGCCACAAAGAGCGACAACCTCTATCTGCGCTGGGCAGCCTTACTCCACGACATAGGCAAGCCACGCAGCAAACGATGGGAACCAGGCATAGGATGGACCTTCCACAACCACAACTACTTGGGCGAAAAGATGATCCAGCCTCTCTTCCGCCGGCTGAAGCTCCCGCTCGACGAACGCATGAAATACGTCAAAAAGCTCGTAGGACTGCATATGCGCCCCATCGTAATAGCCGATGATATCGTGACCGATAGTGCTGTGCGCCGACTACTCTTCGAGGCGGGCGATGACATCGACGATCTCATGACGCTCTGCGAAGCCGACATCACAAGCAAGAACGAACAGCGCAAAAAGAACTTCCTACACAACTTCCAGATTGTGCGACAGAAGCTCGTCGACATAGAAGAGAAAGACCGCATTCGCAACTTCCAGCCCCCCGTATCAGGCGATGAGATTATGCAGATGTTTGACCTAAAGCCAAGCCCTGCCGTAGGTACGCTCAAGAGTGCACTGAAAGATGCCATACTTGATGGTAAGATCAACAATGATCGCACTCAAGCCTTAGCATTCGTAATAGCTCGAGCCGAACAGATGGGGCTTCAACTTTTACACTCACCAAATACCGAAACCGCATGACACCCAATGAAGTAGAAGAAAACAAGCAGCGCTTCATCAGCCTCTGTCACCAACACATCCAACGCGACGGGTTGGACAAGGTGCTGGCCTATTTAGAGAAGACCGGCTTCTACGTAGCACCCAGTTCTACAAACTTCCATCTCAACGAAGATGGCGGTCTATGCAAGCATTCGCTCAACGTGTTTGAGACGGCATGTAAGATCTACGAGAGCATTGCCGCACCAAGCATCCAAGCAGGCACATCGCCTTTCTCCGAAGAAGTATCGATGGAGAGCATAGCCATCGTTGCGCTCTTCCACGATCTGTGCAAGATTAAGCTTTACCACAAAGCCGAACGATGGAAAAAGGACGAGAACAAGCGTTGGGTATCCTACCAAGGCTACGAGGTGAAAGACGACTTTCCCTTGGGACATGGTGAGAAATCGTGCTTGATGCTGAGTTGGTACATGCGTCTGAAGCCCGAGGAGATGCTTGCCATACGTTGGCACATGGGCATGTTCGATATCGGCGAGAATGGTTCGCAGCAACGCCTTGCCTACTACAATGCCACCGACAAGACGCCCCTCGTAAGCATTATCAATGCTGCCGACTTCTTGGCTTCGAAACTGCTGGAGAAGACTACCGTAAGATAGCTTAGTTTACGAGTCTATAAGTTTATAAGTAAAGAAGAATGCTCTGCTTGAGAGCGAGTCAACCACTTCTGTGGGCGACGCGTCCTCGCGGCTTTGTCCGCGAGCAATAAGTCTACTCAGAGCCTACCGGGGGCGACGCGTCCTCGCGTCGGCAAAAGCCAGATTTTGCTATAATCTTAATATGAAAGCAATGCTATCAACGCGAGACGCGTCGCCCACAGAGCGAGTAGTTCTGTAATTATGCCGACGCGAGGACGCGTCGCCCCCAGTATTGGCTGAAGATTGCAAGTTTGTATTACTTTTTACTTATTACTTTTTACTTATTACTTTTTACTTATTACTTGAAGACTTTACTTATTACTTAACAAGAAGGAACATTCACAATCAAACAACATAATCAATGAAACACAACTTATTGTGCCTTCGCACATTCTGTCTCATAGCAGCCTTGGTGTGTCTGGGCACAATCCAGACATGGGCTGCAAACGAGAAGAATCCGGAGGCCGTAACTGCCATGCTCAATCGCATTGGCGGTGAAGGCGCTGCTTCACGCTTTGAGACCGTGCTCGATGCATCATTGGCCTCTGGCGGGAAAGATGCATTCACCATCACAAGTCAGAGCGGCAAGCCCTGTATCAAGGGTAGTTCCGTACTGGCCATCACGACGGGTATCAACTGGTATCTCAACCACTATGCCCACATCAACTTGGCTTGGAACAATCTGACAACCGATCTCACTCAAGTCACGCTACCCACTCCCACCACAGAGGAAAAGCGCACTTGCTCGGCAGACTATCGCTACTACCTCAACTACTGCACCTTCTCCTACTCCATGGCTACGTGGACATGGGAGCGCTGGCAGCAGGAGATCGACTGGATGGCTCTGCATGGCGTCAACATGCCACTTCAAATCATTGGTGTCGACGTGGTATGGAAGAAGTTGCTCACCGAAGACCTGGGCTACTCTTCAGCCGACGCCAACAAGTTTATTGCGGGGCCGTGCTTCCAAGGTTGGTTTGGCATGAACAATCTCGAAGGTTGGGGCGGACCAAACCCCGACTGGTGGTATACACGCCAAGAGCAGTTGGCACAAAAGATTCTGGCTCGTGAACGCGAACTGGGCATGCAGCCCGTACTGCCTGGTTATTCGGGCATGGTGCCAAGCGACATTGAATCGAAGAAAGGCTATAAAGCTTATGCCCAAGGCGGCTGGAACTACTTCACTCGTCCCTACATACTCGACCCCAACTCGCAGACTTTCACCACAGTAGCCGAGAAATACTATCAACGACTGAAGGAGGTGATGGGAGAATCGGAGTATTACAGTATGGACCCCTTCCACGAAGGTGCTCAGACGGGCGATATCGACGTGGCCTCAGCCTATGCCAAGATAGCTCAAGCCATGACGAAGGCAAACAGCGAAGGCAAATGGGTGATCCAGTATTGGCAATGGAGTAACGACCAATACAAGGTGCTCTCCAATGTTGATAAAGGAAAACTCATCGTGCTCGACCTCTACAGCGATGCCCATTCTCACTTCGGTGAATATCAAGGCCACGACGCCGTATACTGTGCGCTGCCCAACTTCGGTGCTCGCACGGGCTTCTTCGGCCGTCTGACAAAGGTAATCAACGACTATTTCGACCAAAAAGCCAACCATTCCAACGTGAAAGGTGTGGGCGCAACGCCCGAAGGCATAGAACAAGTGCCCGTACTCTACGACGCACTCTATGAACTTCCCTGGTACACCTCTGCGCCCGATGCCAAGACTTGGCTTGCCAACTATACCACCGCTCGCTATGGCGCTACCAATGCGGAGGCTCAAGAGGCATGGGAGAAAGCACGCAACTCTGCGCTCAACTGCCCCTCTTCCCTGCAAGGTCCGCAGGAGGCTGTGCTCTGTGCACGTCCATCGCTCACGGTCGATCGCGTATCAAGCTGGGGCGGAACGGACATTTTCTACAACGCACAAGACATGGTAGACGCGGCTTACAAACTCCTGCAAGCCAAGGCTACAATCAACGGCGAAAACTTTAGCTACGACTTGACCGACTTTACACGTCAAGCCCTAACGGACTATGCCAACTTCTTGCTCAAATCGATCAACGATGCTGCTACACGCGGTGACAAGACGGCCTATGCCACTCGTCGCGATGCTTTCTTGCAGCTCTTGCTCGACATGGACCAACTGCTCAACACAAACAAGAACTTCATGCTCGGCCGATGGACCACAATGGCTCGTGCTATAGCCGACGAAGCTACAGGCACTACTGAAAGCGACAAGCAATGGCTTGAACTGAACAATGCACGCACGCTCATCACCACATGGGGTGATTACAACGCAAGCGAGCTGGGTGGCCTTCGTGACTATTCCTATCGTGAATGGGGCGGCATGCTTAAGGATTTCTACTACGACCGTTGGAAGGCTTTCTTCGACAATCGCGACAAGGGTACGACCCTACCCAACTGGTACGAACACGACTGGAACTGGGCTCACAATGCGAAGTTGAGCTATAGCAATCAGCCTGTGGGAAGCACAGCAGAGGTGGCCACAACGCTCTTCGACAAGTACTTTGCCATCTTGACACAGACCGACGGCACTCCTTATTATCTGTATCGCTACATGAACACTGACCTCACGTCGACTTTCGCACAGAAGGCACTGCGTGGCGAGACTTATACATTCCCTCTTCAGAATGTGCCCGAGGGCACAACGGCATCATTGGGAATCGACCTCAACAATGATGGTACAATCTCCGCCGATGAGACGTTCAGCACTCTCTCCGTTGCCATTCCTGCCAAAGCAGCTATTGGTAAAGTGGCAGCCAAGTTGACGCTGAGCGATGGCACTTCGCTCGACTTTAAAGTAACCCTCAAGGACGACATTCAGACCGCTCGTACCGTAAGCGTAGCCTCGGCCGATAGCCAGCAAGGAAGCGTAAGCATTGAGGGTAGCGACGCGCTGAGCGTAACGGGCAAAGACGAAGTGACCATGAAGGCTACTCCCATGGGTGGCTACGACTTTTTAAATTGGACCGACGCTCAAGGCAACGTAATAAGTACGGACAATCCTTATACTTACTATGGCGCAGCCGCTGCTTCATTCCGTGCCAACTTCATCGTCAATAAGTGGGGCACTCCTGCTGAGGATCGCAGCGAAATAGGCGTGGTCAGCGACTACGGACAATATATTAAGCAATTGGGCATGAGCCAGAATGGCAGCAGCGAACAGACTATCTACTCGACAGACGTTTGCCCGCAATCGCTCTGCCAAACATCACAAGTGGTGAAGGCGCCTAAGGGTAGCCAGATCACGTTGCACTGGACCAGTGCTGGCGGATTGAACTACTGCAATCTCTCAGCCTATGCCGACTGGAACTGCGATGGCGACTTCGACGATGCCGATGAACTCGTAGCTACCGCTGGTAAGAAAGAGACTAACGACAACCCTGAACTCAATGACTACACGCTCAAAGTGCTCCTGCCCTACGATGTGCCCGAAGGCATCACCCACATCCGTTTGCGCTTAGACGGTGCTTGGGCAAAAGGCTACGACAGCAAGGGGGCAATGCCCGCTAAGGCTCAAGCCATGCGCATGGTCTACGACATTCCCGTAGAAGTAACAAGTCAAGCATCTACTCCCTGCACTATCACGGTGAAGAGTGCCGACTTAACCAAGGGAACAGTCGATGCCAACGGACAACCCGAAACATTCACCTATGGTACAGGAAACGAGATCGTGCTCCGCTCCTACCCCATCGCAGGCTACTCCGTAAAATGGACAGACCAGTACGGACGTGCTGTACCGAAGAGCTGGATTGACGGCAACTTCTTGCGTTTCCGCGCTCCTGAGAGTGGCACGTACACCGCAAATTTTCAAAAAGAGCTTCCAGGGGAACTCACCATCGGTAATTGGACGTTTCAGTACGAAGCCAACGACGACGATGAACTGACCCTTACACGTGCCACAAGCGGAAGCGGCGCACTCGATATTCCTGCATCTTACGAAAGCCACCCCATCGTGGGCATCGCTTCCGAGGCTTTACAGGGAAACACCAGTCTGACCTCACTCTCGCTGCCTGCCTCGATTAAGCAATTTGCAGCATCGGGCGCCATCTACACTGGCAACTATAGCGGCAAGGGCGTACAGAACGATGCCATCAAGTTGGGTAGCGCTTTGACCACCGACGACGATTGGACGATTACGTTCAACGTGGAGAATGGCGGACAAAGCTTCAATCAGTGGGGATCTTCACTCCTTGCCACAGGCACGGAAGCTTTAGCCAGTATCTACGACAAGGGATTCCAACTCTATCTTGCTGCCTCGGGCAACATCGTGCTGAAGCTCAGAAGCGACGAGAAGAAGGTGTTCACCCTGACGCAAGGCAAGAAGACTTTCTCCGTAAGCGTAGCCCACAATGCTCAGGGCGACTTGAGCGTGAGCATCGACAACGGGACTGACACAGATAGCTACACCGAAAAGAGCTATGCGCTCAACACCGTGGAGCAACTTTGCACAGCACTTCCCGAGGGAGTGAATCTGAACAGCCTCGTGGTGAGCCACCCCGAAGCTGCAGTCAATCCACTGAAAGGTTGCACCCATCTACAGAGGCTAACCATCGACAAGGAGAATCCCGCATTCTCTGCCACAGACAATGTGCTCTACGACAAGGAAGGCACTTCGCTCCTTGCCTACCCCGCAGGCCGACTCAGCAGCGTGCTTTCTTTGCCTTCGAAGGTAAAGACCATCAGCAATGAGGCTTTCAGTCAATGCCGCAACTTACGCTACATCTCCAGCACCAATGCTACCCCCGCCGTGGCTATGGCAAAGGCTTTTGATGGTTGCCACCTTTACGCACAGGTGAGCGAAGCCAACATTGAGACTTACCGCAAGGCATGGGGAATCCCCGTCCTTGCCTTAGTGAGCGGTTCGAACGACTTGGCTGACGCAACAGCCCAAAAGCTTACATCCGAGGATGCCGTATACTTAAAGACTTCTGGAACAGATACCCCCACGGCTTCTACGCTAAGTCAAGACATTCCCGTATGGATCTCTATCGAAATGCCCACCAACGCGTATGGCTCGTTCTACTTCCCTGCAGCGCCCACAGGCATGTTTGTGGAGGGGATTGATGCCGACGAAGTTTCAGAAAGCAAACTCATCTTGCTTCGCTATGAGAATGGAACTTTTACAAAAGCAAGCGAGATTCAAAGTGGCATTTACCTCATGAGCATTCCCGAAGAATGGAGCGGAAAGAGCCTTACCTTACAATTTCCCCAATCCGAAGCAGAGGGGAAGCAACTCAATGGTGCTGTGGTAAACGGCAGCACGAAGGAAGCAAACTTTACGGCTCGCATCTACACATTCAATGAGGACTATACGCTACTAAAGTTGCTCAACGAAAAGAGCACATTTAGCATAAGCCCATTCACAGCCATGCTGACTGGCGACGATCATTCTGCTCCAACCATCAACATCGCTACGCTGACAGGCATTCACTCTCCCAATGCCTCAACGAGCATCCAGCCCGTAAGCATCTACGACCTCAATGGCCGTCAGATATCCAGCAGCAAGCTGAAGAGTTTGCAACGTGGCGTGTATATCATCAATGGCAATAAGGTGGTGGTGAAATAATCCCCCACCTTGCTACAGTTTTGAATCCCATCCCCTAACATCTGCTAAGGGATGGGATTTTCTGTACACGATGTGCACGGAGCAATTCATGTCATGCAAAAGCATTTGTTGCAAAAAAGGAAAGATTTACCCCTCGTATGCGAGCAACTTTTCTTAATTTTGCAATCAAATTTTGTATAGTAGCACCCCATGAGAATAGGATTTGACAACGAGAAGTATCAGAAGATACAGTCTGAACACATCAAGGAGAGAATATCACAATTCGATGGCAAGCTTTACCTCGAACTCGGGGGTAAACTCTTCGACGACCACCACGCAAGTCGCGTATTGCCCGGATTCCTGCCCGACAGCAAGTTGCGCATGTTTCAGAAGATCAGCGACAGCATTGAGATAGTCATCGTAATCAGCGCTGCCGACATCGAGAAAAACAAGAAGCGCGCCGACCTTGGCATCACTTACGATGAGGATGTGCTCCGCCTTCGCGGTGAGTTTCAGAATCGTGGATTCATGGTAGGATCAGTTGTTATCACGCATTATAATGGACAGCCCGCTGCTACGCAATTTAAGCAACGACTCGAGCGCGACGGCATTAAGACTTACTGCCACTACCTCATCGAGGGCTACCCTCACGATGTAAAGCTCATTGCTTCCGACGAGGGTTTCGGTAAGAACGACTATGTGGAGACACAGCGTCCGCTCGTAATCGTAACGGCCCCTGGTCCAGGTAGCGGCAAAATGGCTGTCTGCTTGAGCCAACTCTACAATGAGAACAAACGCGGCATTCGCGCTGGCTATGCGAAGTTTGAAACTTTCCCTGTGTGGAATCTTCCTCTAAAGCACCCCGTAAACATTGCTTACGAGGCCGCTACAGCCGATCTCAACGACGTGAACATGATAGACCCCTTCCATCTGGAAGCATACAACAAGATAGCTATCAACTACAATCGCGACATCGAGATCTATCCCGTGCTCAACGCACTGTTTGAGGGCATCTATGGTTCGAATCCTTACAAGTCGCCCACCGATATGGGCGTGAACATGGTAGGATTCTGCATCAGCGATGACGAGGCTTGTTGCGAAGCTTCGAAGAATGAAATCGTGCGACGCTACTATGATGCCACCAACAAGCTTGCACGCGGCGCATGCAACGAGGCTGAGATTAGCAAGATTCAGATGCTCTTCAATCAAGCCCACATCACCACCGACTTCCGCCGCACCACCACAGCAGCTAAGCAGGCACTGAAGGAGACAGGACACACCTCGGCTGCTATAGAGCTGGAAGATGGTACGATTATTACTGGAAGTTCAAGCGAACTGCTTGGTTGTAGCGCGGCATTGCTACTCAACGTGATGAAGCACCTTGCTGGTATCGACCATAGTCGCAAACTCATCCCGCAGTCGATGATTGAGCCTATCCAGCATACGAAGATTCACTATCTGGGCGGTCACAATCCTCGTCTGCACACCGACGAAGTGCTCGTGGCACTATCCGTTCTCTCCGAAAATGATGAAGACTGTAAGCAAGCACTCGAACAATTGCCCAAGCTCCGTGGATGCCAAGTACACTGCACCGTCATGCTGAGTGAAGTGGATCAGAAGATCTTTAAGAAATTGGGCGTTAATCTTACTTGCGAGCCCGTACTGAAGAAATAACGAGCTCTTGTAATGGTTTGACAAACCCGACGGAGTGAATAGCTAACAAGTAAGTAAACGCAACTCTTTACCTTCCTCATTTGAAAAACATTTACATACGATAAAGTTCAAGCCCCAAACATTAGCATGCTTACTAATGTTTGGGGCTTGAGCTTATTTGATTATTGCATTCTAACCGCTATGCAGCTCGTCAGAAGCGTGCCGTCACTTGCACATCGAAAGTGTTGTAATGAGAATCTTTCGGAGTAGCAGCATGACGTGCCGAACGATCGTTGGTGAAAGCGTAGTTGAGCTGGAAGATAAGATTCTTGCCTAAAGTATAGTTTGCTGAAAGACCATAATTCGTGCAGAGCGACTGCCAAGAATGCTTATTATCACGATAGCAATCGTAGCGACCATACACCTTCAAGTTCTTTACGACAGGCACACCCACCGTGGCATACCATGCATCAGAACGATCGGGTATGCCAGCAGCAGACATTACACCACCACCGACAGAACTCATGTACTCACCGCGCACGGTCCAATCGCTCTCATACTTAAGACCCGCTCCCCAGCGCACACGCTTTACGCTCTGCGAGAGATCCTTCTCATTGGTATACTTTCCATTCCAGCCGAAGCCACCAATCGCAAGATTCTTGACAGGTGAGATCCAAAGTCCACCGATGAGGTCCTTATGATGATCCTTGTCCGTATGGTTGATGCCCTGACCATTGAATATGCCGAGTTGATAGTGCACCCAGTTGTGACCATCACGACCTTTCAAGAAATCACCCTGCACTTGGAATCCAAGATCGCGGCCCGAACTCTTATTGTAGGCTCCTTCGCCATTACGATCATTGATAGAAGCAAGTTTCATCGTAGCCTGAGAATAACTTCCCATACCTATGGCGAGCGGACTCATAGGATTCTCAAAACCAAAGGAACGCTTAAACTGTCCGAACTTTAAGCGTAAGAAGTCGAAGTGCTGCCACTCGATAAATGCATCGAGCACACGAGGACCTTTGTTGTCGCCTGGAGCACCATTCACTTCCATCTGAAGTTTATAGTAGAAGTCTTTGTATACATGGCCATCAGCATAGAGACGGATGAAGCGGAGGTCGAACCCTCCATTATTGCTCTGTCCGCTACGATCGCTGATAGAGTATTTGCCCATAATGTAGCCACCAAACTTTACAGAAGGCTGCATCTGCTGCAAAAGGCGCGACTGCGTATCAGGCTTTGTCTTGATGGTATAGCCCTCTGTTTCGTAATCGAGATTAGTATAAGGATGGGGATTGTCTCTATCTTCATTTTCAGCCATTGCGCACAGCGGCGCTGCTGAGAGCATGGCAAGCAGAATAAGTTTATTCATATCGTACTATATATATAATAGGAGTGATCAATCGCGTTGGCATTAAGCAAAGAGGCAAACGGCTTTAGAGGCAGAACTAATTCCCTTTCAAGCTATTTGCTTCTGCACTTCCAATGAACATTCCAAGCAGTTTAACGCAGATAATAATTTAGACCGCGTTCCTCACCTACCGTAGTAGCGGGTCCATGTCCAGGAAGCACCTGTACATCGTCGGGCAAGGTAAGCACTCGCGTCTTCAAGGCATGAATCAGCGAAGCCTCATTTCCTCCAGGAAGGTCGCATCTGCCTATCTCATGACGGAAAAGGCTATCTCCGCTAAAGAGCACGTGCTCTTTCTCCTCATAGAAGCAGACTCCGCCTGGAGTGTGTCCCGGAGTTTCTATCACGCGAAACTGCATTTTGCCCACCTTGATTATATCGCCATCTTTAAAGTACTTACCCACGGGAGGGAGCGTAAGCGGATAGTCGAGGTGAAGAAACTGACTCATCTGCTGAGCAGCCTGCTCATACGTTTCACGTTCGTCAGCGCAAAGCTCTATATCCACTCCATAAGTATCGTGCACAAACTGAGCACCAAATACGTGATCGAAGTGACCATGCGTGTTAAGCAAGTGGGTCAACTTCAGATGATGTGCTGCGATAAAATCGCTAATAGCCTTTCTCTCTTCTGGATGAAAAGCACCACAATCAATGAGAACCGCCTCTTGCGTGTCGTCCCATGCAAGGTAGCAGTTCTCTTGTATCATGTTTACAACAAAACGAGTGATTTGCATATCTTTTGTTGGTGCAGCAAAGCGCACCAGTCATCAGAACTGGTGCGCTCTCTGCACGCCTATTATTATAATTGTATATAAGTTACCTTTTTCGTTTCGAAGAAGTCATCCCCGAAGTACTGACTCAAGTTCCACACTTCTGAGCAATGAGCGAATGGCGCAAGTTCTGCCGCTACATCTCCGCCCTTAAGACAAATCAATCCATTGGGCAAAGCATTTCGTTGCTCACGTGCCACATTTTTGCGAACCAGTTTCACAAGATCGGAAGCATTCATCACAGCACGGCTCACCACGAAGTCGTACTTGCCCTTTTCTTCCATCACATTGCGGTGTTCTATCTCAACATTCTTCAGTCCGATGGCTTGCGCCACAGCACTCGCCACTTTAATCTTCTTACCAATGCTATCAATCAACTTAAATTGACATTCGGGGAAAAGAATTGCTAAGGGAATGCCAGGGAAACCTCCGCCCGTACCAATGTCCATGATCTTCGTACCTGGACGAAAACTTATCACCTTAGCAATGCCCAAAGAGTGGAGCACGTGGTGGGGATAAAGATTGTCTATATCCTTACGCGAAATCACATTGATTTTAGCGTTCCAATCACGATAGAGAGCATCAAGCTGATTGAACTGCTCACGCTGAGTGTCAGACAACTCAGGAAAGTATTGAAAGATAATATCTGCGTTCATATTTTTACCTATTTGGTGCAAAGGTAGTGGAAAAATCACTAACTTTGCAAGCTGAAACATTCGAAACTTTCAATTCAGAGTACAAAATGTCAGAGACTAAGTACATTTTCGTGACAGGAGGCGTGGCTTCCTCACTAGGAAAAGGAATTATTGCCGCATCGATCGGCAAATTGTTGCAGGCTCGTGGTTTCAACATCACGATTCAGAAGTTTGACCCCTACATCAACATCGATCCCGGAACGCTCAATCCCTATGAGCACGGCGAATGCTACGTGACCGACGATGGACAGGAAACGGACTTAGACCTCGGACACTACGAACGCTTTACAGGTATTCACACCACTCGATACAACAACTTTACAACGGGCCGTATCTACCAAAGCGTAATAGACAAAGAGCGCCGCGGCGACTACTTGGGCAAGACCATCCAAGTAATTCCTCACATCACCGACGAGATTAAGCGCGATATGCTCTACTTGGGAAAGACAAAGAAGTACGACTTCGTGATTACCGAGATCGGTGGTACGGTAGGCGACATCGAAGGCCAACCCTTCTTGGAAGCTATCCGTCAGCTTAAGTGGGATTTAGGCAAAAACGCTGTCTGCGTACACCTCACCTACGTGCCCTATCTGGCTGCAGCAGGTGAACTCAAGACAAAGCCCACTCAGCACTCTGTAAAGGAATTGCAGAGCCTCGGTATTCAACCTGACATCTTGGTGCTCCGCGCCGAACACGAATTGGGAATTGGCCTTCGTCGTAAGATTGCCGCTTTCTGTAATGTTTCACCCGAGGCTGTTGTACAGAGCCTCGACATGCCTACCATCTACGAAGTGCCCTTGCGCATGCAAGAGCAGGGATTGGATGCTACGATTCTCCGCAAACTCGACATGCCCGTCGGAGAGACTCCGGGATTGGGCCCATGGCGTTCATTCCTCGATCGTCGCCACAAGGCTACTGAGGTAATCAACATCGGCTTAGTAGGTAAGTACGACCTGCAAGATGCTTATAAGAGCATTCTCGAAGCACTTTCACAAGCTGGCACATACAACGATCGCAAAGTGAAGTGCCATTTCATCAACTCTGAAAAGATCGATAAGAACAACGTGGCAGAAATGCTTGCAGGCATGGATGGCTACGTGATCTGCCCAGGATTCGGACAACGCGGCATTGAAGGCAAAATTATTGCTGCTCAATACTGCCGTGAGAACAATCGCCCCACCTTCGGTATCTGCTTAGGCATGCAGATGATGGTCATTGAGTTCGGCCGCAACGTATTGGGCTATGCCGACGCCAACTCTGCCGAGATGGACGCAAAGACCGACCACAACGTAATCGACCTCATGGAGGATCAGAAGAACATCACCAACATGGGCGGAACCATGCGCCTCGGCGGTTACGAATGCAAACTGCGTGAAGGCAGCCGCGTACGCGAAATCTATGGCAAAGAGATCATCCGCGAGCGCCACCGCCACCGCTATGAGTTCAACAACGATTTCCGTGCACAATATGAAGAAGCTGGTATGGAATGCGTGGGAACAAACCCCGACACCGACTTGGTAGAGATCGTTGAAATACCTACACTGACTTGGTACGTCGGCACGCAGTTCCACCCCGAATATTCAAGCACTGTATTGAAACCGCACCCATTGTTCCTCAACTTTGTGAAAGCGGCTATTGAAAATAAGAAATGATTCTTCGGGTTAGAAGGTTAGGAGATTAGAGGGTTAAGAAGTCATCCTCGCCCAATAGTCTCCTGACTCATAGAGACAAGGCTACTTCTTGACCTCCTAACCCACTAACCCTATAACCCCTATAACACAGACATGGATAAAAACACGATTATTGGACTGGTGCTTATGGCAGCTGTACTGATTGGATTCAGTTGGTACAACACCAATCAAGAGCGCAATCTGCAAAGCGATCAGACCGAACAGACTACTACGCAGAAAGCAGCAGACAATAAGCAACAGAGCACAGCTGATAAGACTCCCCTCGCCAAGGCTACCGCCGATAGTACAGACATCTTCTACGCAGCCACGAAGGAGCAAAAGACTGCCCCCATAGAGCTGAAGAACCAAAAGGTTACGGTGAAGATCAACGCTCATGGTGGCGCCATCAGCGAAGTACGCCTCAATGAATACAAGAGCTACAAGGACTTTGAAGCTAAAAAGGAGAACCCACTCCTGCTCTATAGCGCTAAAGACGCTGGTCTGAACTTCAAGCTCGATACCAAAGAGGGCACGCTCGATTTCTCTGACTACTACTTCACTCCTATCAACCAGACCGATAGCACTGTAACCATGCGCCTCACAGCCAGCAATGGTGCCAGCATTGATGTAGACTACAAGCTCTTGACTGACAACTACTTGGTAAACTTCACCGTAAAGGCCAACGGACTGCAGAAATATCTGCCCTCTACTACGCAGACCATCCAAATGGATTGGCACGACCGCGTAGCTCAACAAGAGAAGGGATTCTACTTCGAAAACATGTACTCTACGCTGACTTATAAGAAGCACGACGACGACACTGAGAAAATGTCGGAGAACGAGACAAAAGAAGAAAGCGTCACGCAGAGCGTAGATTGGATTGCCTTTAAGAACCAATACTTTAGTTCTGTGCTTCTCGCTGCCGAACCTATGAAGAACGTCAACGTGAAGAGCGAGCAACTCGAAGAAGGAAGCGGCTACTTGAAGAACTACTCTGCCAACATGTCGGCAGCCTTCGATGCAAGCGGTGCAAAGCCTTCTAAGTTTCAGTTCTACTTCGGCCCCAACAACTATCGTCTGCTACAGAGCATGGACGACTACAAGGTGTCGGAACACGACAACGACCTTCAAGGACTTGTCTACTTAGGTTGGCCTATCGTGAAGTGGATCAACCGTTTCTTCACGCTCTATGTGTTCGACTTCTTTACGCGTCTGGGCTTACCCATGGGCATCGTATTGTTGCTCATCACGCTGTTGCTCCGCGTCATCGTATACGTGCCTACCCGCAAGAGTTTCTTGAGCAGTGCCAAGATGCGCGTGCTCAAGCCTAAAGTCGATGAGATTGCGGCCAAATATCCGAAGCAAGAAGATGCCATGAAGCGTCAACAAGAGACCATGTCGCTTTATTCACAATATGGCGTAAGCCCAATGGGCGGTTGCTTGCCCATGCTCATCCAGATGCCTATCTGGATTGCCATGTTCAACTTTGTACCGAATGCTATTGAACTTCGCCAGCAGAGTTTCCTCTGGGCAGACGACCTCTCTACTTACGATTCGCTCGTGTCATGGAACACGAACATATGGGGCTTGGGCAACCACCTCAGCCTATTCTGCCTCCTCTTCTGCGCTACCAACTTGCTCTATAGCTTCATGACCATGCGTCAGCAGCGCGAGACAATGTCGGGCGAACAGGCTCAACAGATGAAGATGATGCAATGGATGATGATGCTCATGCCGCTGTTCTTCTTCTTCATGTTCAATAAGTACTCTGCAGGTCTTAACTACTACTACTTCATCTCGCTCCTCTTCAGCGCCTTGACCATGTGGTATCTCCGCAAGACTACTGACGACAAGAAACTCCTTGCCAAACTTGAGGCCAACTACAAGGCCAACAAGAACAATCCCAACAAGAAGCCAAGCGGATTGGCAGCACGCCTCGAAGCTCTTCAGAAGCAACAAGAAGAGATGATGAAGCGCCAGCAAGAGATTCAGCAGCGCCGCCAGCAGAAGTAAGAGTTATGAATGGTAACTTTTCCAATAATAGGGTTGCTCGCGAGAGGAGAGAAGAACGCAAAGCCGTAGCTCGAGAGGCTCTTGCTAAATACCTCTACGATATTTCAAAGTTATACATTGGAGGATTAGTAATAGCCATACTTCTTCAAATGAGAGGAGAAGACTATAGATTCTGCTTCAGTGACTTTGCCATATTGTTGCTAGGATTAACAACTGCTTTTATCTTTGCATTCCAAGCTAACAGATTAATGAAAAGAGTATAGATTATGTTACTAATGTTCTATTTATTATCCGCAGCAATTGCCATAGGTTTTCTCATATGGAGTTATACTCCAAGCGGTAGAAAATGGCTCAAAGAACTCTGACAAACGACCTCTAACATTCTAACAGAAAAGAAGCTAAAAGCTATACCTATCACACTTTATGGTTTTGGCTTTTAGCTTCTTTTATTTTGTAAATACAAATCTATCTATATGAACTTACTTACAACCATGCTTACAGCTACTGCCCTTGCAGCTTCTGCTACCATAGAAACACCAGCAATGGCACAGGATGCCGACTTTATTGGCAAACAGCAGCCTACGCTCTCTTCCGATCGCATGACTCCCGAGGCTCTTTGGGCCATGGGTCGTGTAGGAGGATTCAAGGTTTCGCCCGACGGCAAGCAGGCCGTCTACGCCGTGACTTACTACAGCGTAAAGCAAAACAAAAGCCACTCTGTACTCTACTCCATCAATCTCAAAACACGCGCCGTAAAACAACTCACCACAAGCAAGAAGAGCGAAATGGGAGCTACCTATATCAATGGCGGCAAGGAGATTGTCTACCTCTCTTCAGAAAGCGGAAGCAGTCAGCTCTGGAAGATGAATACTGATGGAACCAACCGCCAGCAGATCAGCAATGCCCCGAGCGACGTGGCCGACTTCCTCTTCTCGCCCGATGGTAAGAAGGTGATTCTCATCATGGAAGTGGATCAAAACCATAGTATTCAGAAGAACGATGCCGATCTACCTCTTGCTACTGGCATGGTCATCAACGATCTGATGTACAAGCACTGGGATACTTACGTAACATCAGCTCCCCACCCCTTTGTAGCAGACTTCGATGGTTCGCGCGTGGGCGCAGCCAAGGATTTGCTCGAGGGTGAGCCTTACGAATGTCCTATGATGCCCTTTGGCGGCATAGAGCAGTTGGCATGGAGTCCCGACTCTAAGACCATTGCCTATACCTGCCGCAAGAAGGTGGGCAAGGCTTATGCCATCAGCACGGATAGCGACATCTTCCTCTACGACCTTGCGACTGGTTCTACCAAGAACCTCTGCAAGCCCGCCGACTACGTGGCTCCCACCGTGGAAGAAGACCGTTCGCTCAAGGATCAAGCCGTCAACCATCCCAAGGAAGACTGCAACATGGGCTACGATCAAAATCCACAATTCTCCCCCGACGGACGCTATATAGCTTGGAGTAGCATGGAGCGCGATGGCTACGAAAGCGACCGCGCGCGCCTCTGTGTGCTCGATCTGCAAACGGGTAAGAAGACTTACGTCACCGAAAAGTTTGAAAGTGGCGTAAACGAGTTCTGCTGGGCCAACGACAATCAGACGCTCTACTTCACTGGCGTATGGCATGGTAAGACCAACATTTATCAGACAAACTTGCGAGGTGAGCACAAAGCCCTCACCAACGACGTAGCCGACTACTCACTCCTCGGACTTTCACCCGATGGAAAGAGCCTCTACTGCAAGCGTCAGAGCATGAGTGCTGCCGACGAGGTATTCGTACTTCCCTTGAAGAAGAATGCCACAGCCTTACAGGTGACCAACGAGAATCAGTACTTCTACGACCACCTAGCCTTTGGCAAGGTAGCAGAACGTTGGGTCAAGACTGTCGACGGCAAGGAAGAACTCTGCTGGGTGATCTATCCGCCTCACTTCGATCCGACGAAGAAGTACCCCACCCTGCTCTTCTGTGAAGGTGGTCCGCAGTCGCCCGTAAGCCAATTCTGGAGTTTCCGTTGGAACATGCAGATCATGGCAGCCAACGACTACATCGTCATAGCTCCCAACCGCCGCGGTCTGCCTGGTTTCGGCATGGAATGGTTGGAAGAAATCTCGGGCGACTATTCAGGCCTATGTATGAAGGACTATCTCAGCGCCATCGACGACATCTGTAAAGAGCCTTATGTAGACCGCGACCACCTCGGCGCAGTAGGCGCAAGCTTCGGTGGCTACAGCGTATACTGGCTTGCTGGCAACCACGACAAGCGATTCAAGGCATTCATTGCTCACGATGGCATCTACAATACGCAGCAGCAGTACGTCGAGACGGAAGAAATGTGGTTCCCCAATTGGGATATGGGTTCTGCTCCTTGGAAGAGAGCTGCCGACGGACAGATACAGAAGGTATTCACCACCTCGCCCCATCTCTACGTTGATAAATGGGACACCCCCATCCTCTGCATTCATGGTCAGAAGGATTTCCGCATAGAATACACACATGCCGAATCGGCTTTCAACACAGCTCGCATGCGCGGCATCGACGCCCAGCTCCTTCTCTTCCCCGACGAGAACCACTGGGTGCTCAAACCTCAGAATGGCATTCTTTGGCAGCGCACCTTCTTCCGTTGGTTAGATAAATACCTTAAGTAAGAAGTATTAAGTATAAAGTATTAAGTATTACATTCTTGCTGCATTCTAGTAATAAGCAATAAAAACAAGTAACAAGTAACAAGTAATACAACCAGGCTGAAGCTGCCATCTTAACTTAGGTGCGAAGCACTGTTTAAACTTATAACCCGAGGTGCGAAGCACCGATTAAACTCATCATAATGATACAAAAAATTCAACAAAAGCTCAGCGACTCCAAGTCAGCTCGCTGGACAGCCCTTGTCATTGTCAGCGTGACGATGATGTTTGGCTATTTCTTCACCGACGTAATGTCGCCTCTCGAACCGCTGCTCACCGCAGCTAAGGAGCAGGGCGGTCTCGGCTTAGGATGGTCGAGCGATGACTACGGATTCTTCTCAGGAGCATACGGCTACTTCAACGTATTTCTCCTTCTCCTCTTCTTCGGTGGTATCATCCTCGACAAGTTCGGTATTCGCTTCACAGGCATCATGTCCACCGTACTGATGTTTGGCGGTGCACTCATCAAGTGGTATGCCGTAGGTCACGACTTCGATGGCTCTATCACTCTTCCCTTCGGCATCGGCACTTATCACACACAGGTGCTCATCGCCTGCCTCGGCTTTGCCATCTACGGCGTAGGTTGCGAGATCGCAGGTATCACAGTAAGCAAGGTCATCGTGAAGTGGTTCACCGGTCACGAACTCGCCCTTGCAATGGGCTTGCAGGTAGCCCTCGCCCGTATCGGTACGGCAGGTGCACTTGCCTACTCACTTCCCTTTGCTAAGGCTCATGGAGGCGTATCGGCATCCGTAGGCCTCGGTGCAGCCATGCTCTGCGCAGGTATGATAGCCTTCATCGTCTATTGCGTAATGGATCGTAAAGAAGATGCTGCAGCAGCGTCACTTGATAGCGAACCCGAAGAAGGATTCAAGTTTTCCGACCTCGGCACGCTCTTCTGCAATCGCGGTTTCTGGTACGTAGCTGTGCTCTGCCTCATGTTCTACGCAGGCGTATTCCCCTTCCTTAAGTTTGCCACCAAACTGATGGTCATGAAGTACTCCGTTCCCGAGAACGTGGCCGGCCTCATCCCAGCCATGCTTCCTTTCGGCACCATCTTCTTGACCCCCTTCTTCGGCAGCATTTACGATAAGTATGGCAAGGGTGCCACGCTCATGCTCATCGGCAGCATTCTCCTCACCCTCGTTCACATCACCTTTGCCCTGCCTCTCAACTCATGGATTCTCGCCATCGCAGTGATGATCGTTCTCGGCATTGCATTCGGCCTTGTGCCCTCTGCCATGTGGCCTTCCGTACCTAAGATTATTCCGATGAAACTTCTCGGTACGGCCTACGCGCTCATCTTCTACATCCAGAACATTGGCCTTGCCCTTGTGCCTGTATGGATTGGTAAGGTAAACCAGGCCAACACGCTTGCCGACGGCAAAACCATCGACTACACGCAGACCATGTCAATCTTCGCTTGCTTCGGCGCCATTGCCATCATCATCTCCTTGCTCCTCATCATGGAAGACAAGCGCAAAGGCTATGGCTTGCAAAAGCCCAACGTCAAGAAATAAGTCCCTACCACTCTTCTTGCCTCACAGGTAATATAGAGCAATATTAGCGGCCATCAGTCAGCAGAAAAAGCATGACTGATGGCCGCCTCTGATTCTTATATAAACATCAAAATCCGATGTTCCCAAGAGCAGACGGGAACATCGGATTTATTGTATTATAATAGGAATATGGAAAACCTTTTAGTCTATCGTGACGAAACGATTGCCTTCGAGCTTCACGTGATGAGCAAACGAAGTAGCGCCATCGCTTCTTACCGCCGAGAGATCAATGCCACGGCGCAGGAGTTCGCTGATAAGCGCCCTGTCGTGAGCAGCACGCGCAGAGTTGAAGCCACGACAGCCTACCTGGCGATTGAATGAGTCTACAAGTGAAGTGAGGGAATCTGCTGCAAAGTGTGCAGCGAACTGATCATAAAGAGAATTGTTCATAATGACTTGTTTTTGAAGTTAAAGATTATCTTCCACATCGTACCTTTACCACCGCGGCTGTCAATAGCTCGGTTGGTGCAGAGTTAAACTGCTCTTGATGTTTCGAGTGCAAAGATAGCACTTTATTACTAATAACGCATTCTTATTATAGGAAAAAATAAATTATTCAAGATTTCTCTAAAGAAAGTCGTTTCTTTATCCCGTGGGCATGAGATTGGAAACGCTCATCTTAATTTCAAAGCAAGATTACGAGGCTGAGTACCTACAGTCTATCCATCTGCACTGCTCCTTTCTCCATACCTTGCACGATATACCCCTCTTGATCATAGGCACGATGATACAAGTTGATAAGGTCTATTAAGCACTGTACGGAAGGTATAGACGAGGTGAGGTGTTTGAACTTCCGATACTGCGCATTGTATCTTTCTGTCGAACCTTTGCTCAGTCGCTGCTCTATGTCTGGAGGAATAAGAAGCGAAGCTCTATCGCCCAAGAATGCTTGAAATTCCGCAAGGAATATATGAATGCCAGCAAGATCGAAGTCGCCAAAGTGGACGTAAAGATTCGTGATTGTCTGTAGCCACGAACGTAGATCGGTCGACTGTGGATAGCGCGCCACAAAGAGCAATCGTTTTCCAGGTAGCATCCGAGTGAACCATTCACGTTGCCAGCGAACGAGGCGAAAGTTTTCCATATTTTCTATTCCTACCACTACCACATCGGAAGGTATCGCAAAATGTCTCCAGTCCGTAATGAAGAGGAAACTTCCATTAGGGGGATACACCTCAATGGGTGTTCCTCCAAGCTGACAATCCAATGGCTCATAGCTATTTATGGGGAAACCTGGACATGAACGCACGCTCGTTAATTTAGAATTACCTGAAGCAGCGGCTTGCAGAGCACGTGTGTTGTCTGCTTTCGTGCTCAGTTGTTCAGCCACTGTCCAATCACGCAGAGTTTCATAATGTGCCGACAGATAGGCTTGCAATGCTTGCCTATCGATGGCCGCATATGTACGTCTACTTCCTTGAGCATGCACCGTAAGTAGTCCTTCATAAAGCAGTTCGTTGGCCAATTCCTTACGAAGCGAACTAGCTGCTATGGTTTGTCCGGAGAGCAACCTCTTCAGAGATCTATATAAGGATTTCGACAGCATCATAAAGCATTGTTTGATATGAGGAGTTTTACTCGCGTCTGCGCCCGACGATCCTTCGTTAACAAGTAATTGTACTTATAGATATCAGCATTGTAGCCCATGGGCGAAGAGTTAACCAAGTAGATATTACGCACATTGGCAAACTGCAGGATGCCACTCACATTGCTTGGATGGAGTTTACCAATCTCGTCCATCATACAGTGTATAATGAAGTCGCCCCCCTTTCGCGAGGCTTTCTTCTTGAACACGTTGATCAGCATAATATTGACCATTGCTTTCACCAAGATATCTGTACCATCCGAGCCCACATTGTTGATGCGTTCCACCCACCCCGTGCTGTTATCGTTCTCTTGAATGCGAAATTGCAGACGGAACGTGTCCGATAGTGTAAGTTCCGTGCGCGAGGGTTCTTTTTGAAGTTGCTTCATGAAGCGTTTCAGATAGTCAACCACACGTTTATTTACCTCTTCGCGATCATCGCCCGAGAAGAGATTCATCTCCCCCATCGACAGGGAGTTGTCTTCTGTAAAGTCTCGGATGGAACGAAGGAGATGCATCAAGCGATCAGACGATTCCTCCACGCGAAGTTCTATACTTCGAATCACTCCTGCAAAGTTACGCTCTTGGAAGTCGCGATTCACTTCATTGATTACACCCTTAATTTCAGCAGAATGATTCATGAGCATACCCACCTCGCGCGAGATACTTCGAAGAATATCGTTGTAATGATCGCTCACGCGCTTGCGATATTCTTCTATTTTATCATTGGCCATGAAATCTTGCAAGTTGAGCGCAAAGTCAAGATATTCTCTATCCTCTTGCGGCTGGATAAAGTGGAACGTGTTTTGAGGGCTGAAATGTGTATTGAATGAGTTGGTGGCATGCTTCAGTTCGTCAAATTTTAAGCGCTTCTTGTTGATCGCCCCACGCATTTCGCTTACGAGTTCATCGCAAGGAGCGGCATTTCTTTCAGCCTTGTCGTCCTGTAAGAAAGTGTCAGATAGAGTATGCTCTGCCAGAAGTTCTTCATAACGCTTGAGTCCGTCCTCCATATCTTCGATTTCCTTTCGCTTCTGAACAAGCGCTTCGTCCGTTTCATTCTTCTTCTTTTGATCGACATTGCACTTATCCTCATAAGTCTGACGAGCAGAAAAGATTCGCATCTCCAGTCGGCGTTTCTCTTCGCGAAAAGCCTCCTCATGCGAGAAGAGTTCTACTTCATCCTTGCGATAGGCAACGACCATATCGTGCTGACGAGCAATCTCTTCCAATAGATGCTCTACATGAGCAAGGCTCTTTCTGCACAGCGCAATGGCATCCGTGTCAGCGCCTTTACCCTTTAGTTCCTCTCGTTCTTGTCGTTCAAGTGCCTGTCGGCGGTCTGCCATCTCGTGCTCTTTCTGCTGCTTAGAGGCTTTTTGATTAGATTTATAAGAGTTGAAGCGCACTTGCAATTCGCCTATAGCGGTGTTATACTGTTTGTCGGCTGCCTTCACGTCCTTTCGGCGCTTGTCCTTTTTTTGTTGTCGATCTGATGTTTCATTGTCGAGTGCCAATCGAGCTTCATTGTAAGCAGCTTGGCGCTTTATGCGTTCTTTCTGTACAAGCGATTGTTCTTCATCGAGCGTCATGCGCAAACGAGTCTCGGCATCCTTTATCTTCAACGGAATCTGAGCTATTTGCACGCTGAGGTTGCTCTCCGCTTGTTGAAGTTCGCGCAACTTTTCGCCATAACTCCTGCGAGCTGCCGTGAGGTCGGTTTCGAGTTGTGCTCGCAATGCAGCAAGCTGTGCTTTCAATTCAGCCTCAGCCTGCTGTTGTTCCACGAGTAAAGCACGATACTCATCAGGCGAACGATGATGTGTGGTTATAGCTTCCAAATTCAGATGAATACCATAAAAGCTATCACCTTCTGCAACGGTAGGCTCCAATCCTTGGGCATAAAGCACCTGCGTCTCGTCCACCACCCGTCCAATGTTCTGTTCCCAGCCGGGCTTGTTCTCTGTGAGCCATTTATAGAGCGAGCCGTCCCATCGCGAGAGTAACTCCTGCGTCTGAGCAATTTCGGCTTGCACGGTTTGCAACTTTTCTCCACATTCCGTTTCCCTTTGTTCGTAATCGGCAGTCAAATCTTTATAGCAAGTCTCTGCCTCTTTCTGCTTCATCTTCAGATTGGCATGGGCAAGGGTTAGCTCGTTCTGCAGTTCCAGTTGCGACGTTTTGAGCTGAGCAATTGTCTCTTCATAAGCGTCAGTTTTCAACTTCAGCGGATGATAATGTTGCAATTCAGCCATGCGCTTATCGGCTTGATTGCACGCCACTTGCAACACCATCATGCGCTCGTCCGAACTTTCCATCCACTCATTGTAAGATTCCTCTATGCTTTGCTTTCCGTCATCGCGCACTTTGGCAAGCGCGTCTCGCTGGCTCTGCACAGCATCTCGTTCACGTTGTAAAGACTCGTTTTGCACGAGTTCAAAGCTCTTCCATTCGTTGTCTAAGGCCTCGTAAATAGCTCGAAATTTTTCAGTCACGTCGCCATAACGTTTCTCGAGCAGATCCAGTTGTTGCTTTCTCTGCACCTTTTCCGTCTTGAGAGCGGGTTCTTCTTGAGCTTGAAGAAGAAGGGCACGAATATTTATCGCTTCATATTGTTTCTTTTTTTTGCGTATATCTGCCAGACGCAGCTTACACTCACCAATTTTCTGGTTAAAAGCACTCTGCTCCTTCTCATAGGCTTCCCTTTGATGCTCCAGTTTCTCCTGAATATTTTGCAGCTTGTTTTTGAGCGACAAGATCTCATCCTCCACTATCGGCATATGCTCACGCGTATGGTTCACCGCATAGTTCAATTGATGCCACGTATGCATCATTGCATAGTCCAATGCAAGAAGTGCTTTGTACGCATCAACCACTTTGAAAGCCTTTGTGCGTACCACCACTTCGCCCGTATTGTTCTTTCTGAACCAGCAATCTATCTCGTCAAACTCTCTTTCAAAGTCGGCCACTTGATTTCGGTAAGCCGATAGCAGAATGGAGTCTTCCTCCTCCGTCATCGACTGAATGATGGTGTTTTTCACAAAGTCGGCATCAAGTTTGCTGTTGAGAAATACGTTCTGAATGGATCGCGGTATGTTCTGATACTTATTGCTTTCCACAAGGGCATATTTATCATACCGATGCGTGCGGTCGTGCGTATTGCCAAAGATGATGTTGCGATAAAGCTCATACGTCTCCACCCTCGTACTGATGTCGACCTTTGTCCCTATCTTTTCGCGAATGCGTATCCAGTCCGTTTCCACACGTCCGTCCTCATCTACAAACCATTCCCTTTGATAAGGAGCATCTATAAACCGATACACCACCTTCCCGCGATTTCGACACAAAAAGATGGAGTAGGCACTTCGGTCCATCCTCACCTCATATACTATATAGGAATTGCTATAAGGAAAATAAAATTCTTCAAATGATCGCTGCCCAGGCTGTATGCCCAGATGCATTTTGTCAGCATTATAGAAGAAGAGGAGTGCTCTCAATATCGTACTTTTCCCCACGCCCTGCGTGCCAGAGAAGTGAACATTGCCATCGAGCTTCACCTCGGCATAAGGGATATTGGCGCTGTTCAAAAAGACAATCTTGTTCAGGTGTTTCATACTTCAGGTATATCTTCTTCGTTGTAAATAGTGATTATGTTGACCATTTCTTCAACATAGCGAAAGGCTGAGGTCACTTTATAAGTACCTTCTTGCTCGCTGACAAGCTCTGCAAAACCTTTATTCTGGAGTTCCTCCGCAAGTTTGCGTACCACATCATAATTAGTCTTTTGCTTCTGAAAGAGCTTGCGAGCCTTGTCGCGAAGTTCCACATCCACGCTGATGCGCTCCGATATCTGCGCTTCCCGAAACTGATAACCTACGGAGAAAGCAATATCATACGTTTTCAAAAAGTCGAGTATATCCACCCACTGCGCAAGCCCTTGCAGTTTTTTATCCATTTGGAGTTTGCTCTCCCCCATGCGTGAAAAGTAGAAATAGCCATCACCCATTTCAAGTTGGAATCCTATTTCCTTAAAATAAGCCTCATAGTCTGAAAAGTTCTCTTCCACATCATCGTAGAGATGCTTCGTTTCAAAGTCAGTACTATCTACCGAGAGAAAGCTTCCCTTAATCAGACATTCAAATATTTTCTGTGTGTTATTTCGCATATATCAGAGCGTATTCTATGTTGTTAAACGTTTCGTACTCGTCTGTAAAATTCAGTTGTTCACTATAGTTCGTAGCCATTTGACAGTAGAGAATCACATGGTCATTGAGTGAACGATTCATCCTATAAGGATAATTCAAGATGAAAGCGAAGAGATGGTTGCCCTGTGCTTTAAAAGCATTCCACATCTCCTTCACATTGACACTTTCCACCACTTCCGTAGTATCCTCCAAATAGTCTGCCGCAATAGGTTCGGCTTCCGTTCTCGACATGCGTTGGCTGATACTTTTACCCGCGAGCCTTCGAATTACTTCGTAAGCCTCCTCACTATTCCTTATTTTATCGAGCGATAGACGCAACTTATAGTACGGACGATTCTCCATCCACACAGGGTTGCAATCATTCATCACCCTCACCACATTCGTATCCTCGCGCCAAGTCAACTGATCTTTTAAGTACTTCAATTTCCTTATTTTCTTGAACAACACACTCTGTTGTTCTATCTGATTAATGTAGTCGATGATCTGGTGCTCTATCTCCAGAAGGTTATGATCAGCTTCTGTAAAATCATTTCTCACGTTCATGCAAGTGCGTTCCATCTCTGGGTCGGAAGCCATCTTGAAGAACACCACTTCATGTTCCATCATCCGTTCACACTCACGAATCATCTCTTTGATACCTTTGCGCTTCTCATCGAGATTCTTCAGGCGTGATTTCTTTACCACGTAGTTGGGTTCTTGCTTATAAGCCACATCCACATTGCGCTTCAAGTCAACCACATTTTTCAGCGTACGGAGACCAATCTTCCGTAGTATCTTGCGCACATTTCCTTGGTACTGAAAACGTCGGCGTTCATTAGTCTCATCCAAAAAGTAGTGTATGTTTTCTCTAATCGATTCGGCATACTCCCTCACGCTTGCAATGCTGATTTCCTCGTTCATATCGAGCACATCCTCGAAGAACTGCAGATAGACGTCCTCCATTTCTATGAAGTCGCCACTCTCATGCACCACCCCATGATCTATCAAATACTGTATGCGTTCACGTTGATAGTCGACAATTTCCAAAGCGAAGTCCGTACGATAAGCCAACGTCTTTCGCTTTTCAAACATATCGCGAAACAGTTTCCTCTCACGATTAAGTATCGTCACCAATTCCTCAATCGACCTAAAGCTCGACAATGTGTCCATGATATATTACATTACTAAAGTTTTCCACCCTCATTTTAAAGGGTGGGAAATACAATAAGTCAAGAAAAATTTGCAACTTAGAAGTGCTAACAAACTGAGTTTTAAATAAAAATCAAGCTTATTGTTATGGATGCTAAATTCGGCAATTTTTCTGAGATGGCCAACCCTTTAAGTGTCAAATCTCGTGTTAGTGGCGATTTGACTACGCTTTATGCACGTTTCTTTCGCTTGGACACTTGCTCTCACGTATGGGCATAAGAACACGCCCCTGCCTATCTGTATGGCCGTAATACCCTGCAAGGGTACTCGCTGTTCGCGTCCCTTACTTCGTATCACAAATCCGTTGTTGTCTCTATTGAGAGAAGTGCCAAAGGTATTGAGTATTAATTCCATGTTTGCTATGTATTAGATGAAGTATATACAATAACGCGTTGGCGGAATTTGTTAATGGGTTGACAAGTTAACAGGTGAACAGGTAAGTTTGTCGAGTCCAATCATTTTCGTTTTTAACGAAACAAGTAGTCTAAGACCTATTTACTTGTCAACTTGTCAACTTGTTAACTTGTCAACTTGTTTACCCGTTAACCAAGAATTCCGCCAACGGGTATACAATAGGCACTACTGCAAGTTCTATCAGCGATTATTTGACCTATCTGCTTAAGCACGGAACATCTACTCCTCTGCTCTCACAAGCACATAGTAAGGAGCATTCTGGCGTCCCTTCTTCTCGATACGTCCCTGATCGATGAGACGCGAGAGCACTCTGGAAGCTATGGTGCGGCCGTAGCCCGTGATGGATTGGAAGGTACGACGGTCCATTACTTCATCGGGATTCGCCGTAAGGAAACGCTTGATGCGTGCCATCACCTCCTCGTCGGTGAGTTTGGGCAAAGTGTTCACCAGCTTGTCGGCTCGGCGGAATGACACCTTGCTAAAGCCCTTTTTGAGCGATGCCTTGGGCTGAAACTTAATATTGTCTATGCACAGATGGCGGGCTATCTGCGTGTCTGAGGCATCGGTAATCGGTCGGTTACTCGATAGCGAGGGTGAAAAACTGCCCAGTTCGGGCACTTCCACACGCACCCCATCAGCCAACTCCTGTCTCAAGATCTGCGCCATCGCACTCATCACGGCTTTCACGTCGCCCTCGGTTACGGTGCAACGATTTTGAATCATCTGGCAGAGTTGGTCGGACGTGATACGGGCTGAATGTGCCAATACGGGGAAATAACCGGGTCGGGGCTCTCCCTCTGCATGAGGGATCTCTTGTAGTTTAAAGGTAATTGTCGACATTTGTATACTATGTTTGGTTCGTTTTAAGGATTCGTTTTGGATGTCTGCAGACATGTATCTTGCCATTTTCAGAAGAGCGTCTTGCCGTCTGCAGAAGAGCACAGGGCAGACGCATCAAAATGCGTTCGTCTGTAAAAGCCTAGTCAAGTAGTCC
>CALEKA010000104.1 GCA_937898715.1 uncultured Prevotella sp. | reverse complement strand
AATGAAATTCATGGGAATTCGTGGTTAATTCATGGTAATTCATGACCGAAGCAAAGCAGAAGAAAAGTATTAACGAAAAAATTAATGTCCAATTAATGAACATTAATGTTCAAGACAAGCGCGAAGCGCAAATCACAGAACTTATGACTTCTTATTGGAACCTAAGAATTAGCCCCCCCCCCCACGCGTGTTCACTGTTCCTACCACTAATACAAGCGTCTAAAGTGCAAGCAAAGTGCAAGCAAAGTGTAGGCAAATTCCTTCGTCATCTTTCGATAATCATTTGAATATCAACTACTAATGATATAGCGAGTGACAGATCACTACTTCTTAAGCCCCAAATCTACTGAGAGTGCGCGCGTACGTGCGCGCGAGGATGAGAACTTTCTCTAAAGAAGAAACGAAGCCAGTTTATTCGGTTTGCTCTTCTTCCCTCACTTTGTGCTATTATGGCAAGATGTAAACTTTTTGTCTGAAATATGTGTACAACTAGATAATATTTGTTACATTTGTAGGCAGAAAATCTTTATTTTGTTTTACCCTTTTAATCTTATAGAGATGTTTACCTACAGAAATCACCTCATGGGTGTAGCCCTGATAGCACTCTCGGCATCAGTAATGCTGAGTGCATGTTCGGAAGACTTGGCATTAAAACAGGCGAAGCAAGGTTGGACAAGTGGCTCTGATGTCGATCCTAACAACACCTGGATTACCTCAAATCCTGTACAAATAAATGTCACGAGCGATACTCCTGGCTCTATCACGGCACAGAGCATCATGAAGCAGCAGACTACCATCTTTGGCGATATGAACATCAAGGATCGTGGTGTGATGCACGTCGATGTGCCTCAAGGTGAAGCAAGCAGTTTCGGCCTCGTATTCAAAGATTCACAAGGTCGTCGTCAGTACAAGCGCATTGACCTCACGGGAGATCCACACCAAGTGGTAAATGTGAACTTTAAGAAGGCCGATGATGAGGCGGCTTCGATGAAGAAAGCGCCGATGAGGAAGGCTGATGGTAGTAACTATCACTTTCCTGAGGGTGTCTCAATGGGTTGGACCTATTTCCCTGAATGGACGTGGAATGACGTAACCACGGTGTTTCCACTTGATGGAAACATCAATACTACTACGCGAGTGCTCAAGGATTTAGAATTCGTAGCAACAGGCCAGGTGACTGCTGATGGAACAGCTGAAGACAAACAGACTATTTATGTCACGCCTGTGTATGTTTGCTCTGCTAGAAGCTATCTCTATTTGGGCTATTATTACTATAAGGAAGATTCTCCTACCGACTTGAAGCATGCTTATATCATCGAGGTAACCAACGGCTATAGTAAGTGTTACGGATTGCAATATGAAAGTAAAGCGAATGAAGGAACTTGGGTGGAACCTGGAGGTAATATTAATACCATTAGTGATGTGTCATCCATTCGAGGAGAAACTTTCAAGATTGAAATTCCTAAAGGTTATAAATATGGCTTCACTGCAATCTGTGGTGTAAATGCCGTTACAGTAGGTATGAAGACCATTATGGATGGTTTAGGAGTTCCTACGGGATATCCAAGTCGAGCCGAAAGACAAGCCTTTTACACTAATGCTACATGGAATATGGGAAGTGCTGGTGAAGGTATGCCACGTGCAGGATTGGCTGTTTATGATGGAATGACACTATTAGGCTTTGATGGGTGGATTCGGGAAGATGCTATCGCTACTAGGACCTATTCTAATGAATATAAGTATTCACGTCCGCAATGTAACGATTTTGTAGTCGCACTCACCGACGTCAACGGCAACCAACTCCTGCCCAAACTTTCCGATCGTGCACGCAACTCAAGTTACAACGCAGCCACCTTTGCAGGAGAATATGGCGATGCCTACAAATACATGGTCAACGACCCAACCGAAGCAGGATCTTCCACCACCGAAGATACTTACGAGAAGCGTCAACATTGGACTCTTGCCTTCGAAAACGCTGGACTCGACGACGACTACGACATGAACGACGTAGTGCTCGAAATCACCCCCATGGGCAATGAAAAAGCTGCCGTCTACCTCATGGCAGCTGGTGCTATGCGCAAAACGGAGGTCTACTACGATGGCCAATTATTAGGCGAAGTTCACGACCTCTTTGGTGTGCCCGATGGCGAGATGGTCAACACCACGAAAGTGACCCTCGACCCCGTGCTTCTGAGCGAAAACCTCAATTGGCCCATGGCCTCTATGGAGGCAAATCTTAACAAGTTCAGCTTAAAGGTCTACGACAAGGATGGCAGTGTGACTCAGTTCAACCGCCAAGATATGCTCACCAACGTGAAGAATAGCAAGTCTCCTCAAGTTCTCTGTGTGGCAGGTCGATGGGCATGGCCTAAGGAACGCGTAAAAGTGTCGGAAGCCTACCCCATATTGAGCGATTGGGCCACCAATTTCAGCAACGCCGACTATTTCAACTGGCACAGCCTTCCCGCCAAAGACCTCGTAGTCACTCCTCGTGCCCCCAAACGCTAAAGTGCCTCATACCAACACACAACATAAGCTTTTCGAAAATCCGTTCTGTGCTTGGCACGGAGCGGATTTTCCGTATGCTTATATTCAGCCTATCTTGTAACACACACACTTTTAAATCATAAATTCTAAACATTATCAAGCAAAAAGTTTTCAAAACATTTGGTCGACTAAAAAAAACTTCCTATCTTTGCACTCGCAAAATGAATAAGAGACGAAGTCTTAACCATCATCTTTGCACAAAGGATTGACTCGCTAGCTCAGTTGGTAGAGCACAACACTTTTAATGTTGGGGTCTTGGGTTCGAACCCCAAGCGAGTCACTTATGATTCCAACGAGGTCACCGAGTGTTCCCAGCGGAATCACGAAAGAATTTTCGATAAAATTTTGATGAAGAGGTTTCTGTAA
>CALEKA010000103.1 GCA_937898715.1 uncultured Prevotella sp. | reverse complement strand
CGGGTCTACCGTGATAGCTATAAGAATGGGATGATAGGTGTGAAAGTTGGGCTAACAGTTCCCATAGAAAAAAGTTACACCACCATGGGGAAATAGTTACCCGACAGGGCTAAGTCCTCACCATGTATGCGTGTAAGCAAAAGTGTAAGCAGAGTGTAGGCAAGCAACACTCAGAACGCATTCATAATCAATGGATTATTCGTCAGAAGTGACAGAGTGAAGCCTTTTTCTTACAAACTTTACTGAGGCGCGCGCGTACGTACGCGTATGCGCGAGGGAGGAAGAGTGAATTGTTATCGTTGGGACGAAGCCAATCTGAGGCTTTTCAGACTATTCTGTGTGGGCGACGCGTCTCGCGTCGGCATCAACTTGTCAGCAAACCTACGATGGGCAATAATACTATTTCTCAGAAATAATAGCAGCGTCCATTACAATTGGATGCTCTCCAGATCGTCGGGCACGAACACTTGGCCGGAGTAGGCTTGACGAGCCTCAGCCGTGTACTGAGTCTTGCGCGTGGCGAGAGATTTATCCTCGGTATGATAGAGCAGAAGGTTCTTTACATTCAATGACTGCGCCAATCGGGCTGCATCGAGAGCTGTGCTGTGGTGTTTCTCGTAGGGATAAAAAGTGTCGCGATCAGCATAGAGGCAGAAGGCTTCGCAAAGAAGCCAATCGGCATTGCGCACGAAGGACTCATTCTGCTCATTGTAAGGCTCATCGCCGAGGCATACTATCCGCCGTCCGTCGGCAAGGGTTAGGCGGAAGCCATATTGTTTCTCCTTAGTGGAATGAATGTCGAAGGCTTCGAGGTGCCAATCGTTGAGCGTGAAGGCTTCACCATCGGTGAGCGTGTGCATGACGACATGACTGCTGATATACTTAATCAGACTGGCGGGCAACGTGTTACGACAGATCCATTCGAGCACGTGCACCACCTTGTCATGGCCGTACACGTGAAACTGTCCCTCATACTTGCCCAGCTTGGCTTGCTGTGCTATCATGCGCACCATCCATACGGCACCCAAGACGTGGTCGGTGTGGGCATGGGTGAGAAACATATGGTGGATATCGCCGAGGCTTACGTGGACACGTTGCAACTGCTGCAAGATAGCGTTTCCTCCTCCTGCATCGACGAGAAGGCGGGTTTCTCCCTCCTGAATCAGGAAGCAGGTATTATAGCAGTGAGTGGCAGTGGCATAGCCCGTGCCGAGCATGGTGATTGTTGACATTGTAGCGTGTAATAATAATCGGTTTCAGAAAAGGACTTCGGATATAGCTGAGAGTTGTATATCCGAAGCGAAAACATTATCTATCAAAGTTTGTTACAATCTGCGTGGCACCAGCCTCTCGGAGCATTTGCGGAGTATGGTTGCCCCAGCTCACACCGATGAGGTGGGCTGCATGGGCATTGGCTCCCATCTCGATGTCGAATGTGGTATCGCCTATTACGGTGGTGTCGGCGGGAAGGGTGTGGGATAGCTGGTTGAGCCTCAGTACGGGATCGGGGGCTGGCTTGTGGGTGGATACATCCTCACAAGCTACGATGTAGTCGATGTAGGGCAGGATGCCGAGTTCCCGACACAGATCCTTCACCGACTCATGTCCTCGGCTCGTGGCTATGGCCACAAAGCATCCCCTCTCGTGCTGTCGGCGCATCTCGTCGGCTACGCTGGGGAAAAGCGTCACGCCGTCTCGGCCTACCTTTTCAAAGAGGTCGCGATAGAGATTGACTGCTTCATCAGCCACCGCGCCTTGCTTGCCCGAAAGCTGCTCTATGCTGGTCTGCAATGGGAGACCGATGGTGCGGCATATTTCCTCTGCACTGGGCACTGGGAATTCCATCTGGCGAAAGGTCTCGCTCATGGTGCGCACGATGCCTCGATGAGTGTCGGCTATGGTGCCATCGAAATCCCATGCACAGAGTTGCCTGCGCAGGGAATAACTGACCATTGCTCCTTGACCGCTGAAGCCCGGTATGGGCGGTGCACACTTCGTAAGGCTTACTTCTACTTCGCGTACGAGGCTGAAATGACGGATGATAGCACGTGCCGTGCGAGCCGCTACGTGCTCGAGCAACTGTGAGGGCTTCTCCATCTCTTGCTTTACCACCTCGTAGGCCTCAGCATAATTGACCGTAGCCTCAAGCCTATCGTGGCAGAGCGCATCGTGGGCATCAGCATCGTCGATGTGGAGACGGAGAGTCAGTTCGTAGTCGGCGCCCACCTTGCGTTCTTGGGGTAGCACTCCGTGGTGGGCATAGTATCGGAGTGAGGGAAGTGTGATTGTCATAAGTAGTCTTTGTGTTTAGCGTTGTTCTACGAACGATGACGGGCCAACGAGCGCGGATCTTACTTATCATCCCGTCGTTGGCCCGCCAACTAATAATTGTTAGCCGCATCGGCTTGCGCCACAGTGCTTACAGATGAGGCAGCCTTCCTGATAGACCAGCGTCTCGTGGCCACAGTTGGGGCATTTCTGCCCTTTCACCTCAGTGCCATCAGTGACATATTTCTTCAAGGCTCGGCTCACGCCCACTTTCCATGTGTTGATATTCTCGCTCTCGAGCTGTAAGGAGTTGACGAGCTTCACCACGTTTTCTATAGGCATGCGATAGCGGAGCACGCCCGAGATGAGCTTGGCATAGTTCCAATATTCCTTATTAAACTTCTCAGAGAGTCCTTCGACGGTCATCTTGTAGCCACGCTTGTTTTGGAATTGGAAGTCGTAACGCTTAGAGCCGTCGGGAAGTACACGCTTGATGATACGTCCCTTGGTCACGGTCTTGGGAAGAACGATGCCTTCTTCATCATCTTGCAGACCTGTGAAGATCTCGTAAGGATAGCCATCGAGTAGCCCTACGAAGGCCACCCATTTCTCTTTATTATTTTGGAAACGCACGACATCACACTCCAACTCGTCGGGGCGGCGCTCAGTCACTTGCGGGAGAGATAGCGGCATTGCAGCCTTCTCTTCTTCCTGCTTTTTGGCTTTCTTATCCGTCTTCTGCGTGCTCACCAGCACTCCTGCACGCGAGCCATCGCGATAGATGGTGCATCCCTTGCAGCCGCTTCGCCATGCTTCTACGTAGAGACGATTGACGAGATCTTCGTCTACCTGATTGGGCAGATTGACCGTCACGCTGATGCTATGGTCCACCCACTTCTGGATGGCTCCCTGCATGCGCACCTTCATGAGCCAATCTACGTCGTTGGCTGTAGCCTTATAATAGGGCGAACGGGCCACGAGTTCGTCTATTTCCTCCTGCGTATAACGCTTCTCTGTATCGAGGCCCTGCACTTTCATCCAGGTGAGGAACTTGGGATGGTATACGATGTACTCCTCGAAGGAGTCGCCCATCTCGTCGACGAAGTCTACGTGGACAGCCGCATCGTTGGGATTGACCTTGCGACGACGCTTGTATACGGGCATAAACACGGGTTCGATGCCCGAGGTGGTCTGCGTCATGAGGCTTGTCGTGCCCGTAGGTGCAATCGTCAAGCAGGCTATGTTGCGGCGACCATACTGCTGCATCTCGGCATAGAGCGCGGGGTCGTGCTCCTTGATGCGGAGGACAAATGGATTCTGAGCCTCGCGCTCCGCACTGTAGATGGGGAATGCGCCTCGCTCTTTGGCCAGATTCACGCTCGAGCGGTATGCACTCAGTGCCAACGTGCGCTGCACTTCTACAGCCTTGTCGGTGGCTTCTTGTGTACCATAGCGCAAGCCAAGAGCTGCTATCATATCGCCTTCGGCAGTGATGCCCACGCCCGTACGGCGGCCCTTCAGTGTCTTATCCTTAATCTTCTCCCAAAGATGGAGCTCGGTATGCTTTACCTCGTCGCTCTGCGGGTCGGACTGAATCTTGGCTATGATGCGGTCGATCTTCTCCTGCTCAAGGTCGATGATATCGTCCATGAGGCGCTGTGCGAGAGCTACGTGTTGCTTAAAGAGCGTGAAGTTGAACGATGCCTGCGGAGTGAAAGGATTCTCTACGTAAGAATAGAGATTTACGGCCAAGAGTCGGCAACTATCGTAGGGGCAGAGAGGGATCTCGCCACAGGGGTTGGTGCTCACCGTGCGAAATCCGAGATCGGCATAGCAGTCGGGAATGCTTTCGCGCAAGATGGTATCCCAGAAGAGCACTCCTGGCTCAGCGCTCTTCCATGCATTGTGTACAATCTTTTCCCATAGAGCTGTGGCATCAACGTCCTTCTCAGCCATCGGATGGTCGGAGTCGATAGGGAATTGCTGATGGTACGGCCGATTCTCCGTAGCACAACGCATAAATTCATCATCGAGCTTCACACTCACATTGGCTCCCGTTATCTTGCCCTCGGTCATCTTGGCATCGATAAAGTCCTCTGCCTCGGGGTGGCGCACGGAGATGGAGAGCATGAGTGCACCCCGTCGGCCGTCCTGCGCCACTTCACGCGTGGAGTTGCTATAACGTTCCATGAAGGGCACGATGCCCGTTGAAGTCAGAGCTGAGTTCTTTACAGGCGAGCCTTTCGGGCGAATGCCCGAAAGATCATGTCCCACTCCGCCACGACGCTTCATGAGCTGCACCTGTTCTTCGTCGAGCTTGAGGATTGCGCCGTAAGAGTCAGCATCGCCATCGATGCCTATCACGAAGCAATTGGAGAGCGATGCGATCTGATAATCATTGCCAATGCCCGTCATGGGCGAGCCTGCTGGCACGAGATAGCGGAAATGGTCAAGGAGTTGAAACACTTCTTCCTCGCTCAGCGGATTGGGATATTTCTGTTCGATACGAGCTATTTCCGAGGCAATACGATGGTGCATATCGTGCGGCGATTGCTCATAGATATTGCCAAAAGAATCCTTCAGCGCATACTTGTTCACCCACACGCGAGCGGCAAGTTCATCACCACCGAAGTATTCAAGCGAAGCACGGAATGCCTCGTCGTAAGTATAAGTTTTTCGTTCCATTGTTCGTAAGGTATAGTAAAAGTGACTCCTATATATATTATTATAGTCCTACACTTATAGCCCTATATATAATAAGGTGTACATAAAAATAAATATAGGAGAGTTCTTATAGTTTTAGACTACTTAGAGCCGTGCCATCAAGGGTACGCACGGCTAAGAGTCCATTAGAATAAGTGGCGAAGGTAGGAGGATTGCCTCCTTTGGGGAAGGTGGGCGAGCCCGTGTTGAGTATCACAGGCGTGCCTGTCTCGGCATCGGCAGGCTTAAGCGTCTGGAGGTGAGTGTGGCCGTATACGAACACGTCGCACGCAGGGCCCTCGGGCATATGCTTCTCATTGTACACGTGGCCGTGGGTCAAGAAGAAGCGCTTACCATTGTCCACTAAGAGGGAGTAGGTGCTCTGTATGGGGAACTTTAGGAGCATCTGGTCTACTTCGGAATCGCAGTTGCCTCTTACAGCCACGATATTGCTTGCTCTTTGGTTGAGCATTTCGGCAATTCCCTGCGGGTCGAGCCCTGGGCAAAGACCATTGCGTGGACCATAATTGAGCAAGTCGCCAAGCAGCACCAAGAGGTCGTAATGATGAGCATCATAGTAGGTCAATGCCGACTGCAGAGCGGGCAATGCCCCATGTATATCGGATAAGAAAAGTATTCTCACGGATGTATAGGTATTTTTTTGACAAAGCAGAGCCACCACCATCGTGCAGTGGCTCATTTGTGGATTGGCAAAGTTAGTTTAATTACGCTATGCTGCCAAACATTTTTCGATGAATTCCTTGAAATATTTCTACCCCAAACGCTATTACGTAATAGATAAAAAGTGTACTTTTGTGCTTCATAAATGACAATGCGCTTGCTCTGCAACAACTCTGTGCTTGCTCTGCAATAATAAGGCACAAATTTCTGCAACAACAATGCACAAATTTCTGCAACAACAATGCGCTCGCTCTGCCTATGAAATTTAGCACTCCCGTAAGTTTGCCCTCCGAGGCAATAAGGCTCACGCCCCAGTCGCGTGTGATGTTTATTGGTTCATGCTTTGCCGACCACATTGGTAAGCACATGGCTGCATGTCTACCGCCAAGCCAAGTTTGCATCAACCCTCATGGCCCGCTTTACAACCCCGTAAGCATTCGCAACGCTTTGGTCACCTATCTTCCCGAAGCAATCGCAGCACCGGTTCACCCCGATGGTTTCTTCCAAATGCAAGATGGAGAATGGCGCCACTGGGAATATTCCACACAGTTCACAGCTTGCTCGCGCCAAGCGCTTGAAGCACAACTTATGGCTGATTGGGAGCGCACGAAGAATCTCTTTGCGCAACTCGACGTGCTGTTTATCACCTTCAGTTCTGACCATGCTTATTGGTTGGAAGAGGGGAAGTTTGCCCACAATTGTGTAGCGAATTGTCATAAGCAGCCCTCGCGCCTTTTCAGCGAGTCGGTGCAAGAGTTGAAAGACATGATTCATTGGTGGCACTACTTCTTATCTGATCTTCATCAGGAGTTGCCTCAGCTTAAGGTAGTCTTCACTCTTAGCCCCTTCCGCTACGCGAAATATGGCATGCACGAGAGCCAACTTGGCAAGGCGCGCCTCTTGTTGCTCATCGAGGAGATGCAGCGTGAGTTTGGTTGCTTCGTAAGTTACTTCCCTGCTTACGAGATTGTATGCGATGAGCTACGCGACTATCGTTTCTACGACTCCGACATGCTCCACCCCTCGCAGCAAGCCACCGACTATGTGTGGGAGCGTTTCCGCTCTTGGGCTTTCACGCCAGAACTCTCGGCCTATGCCGACGAACGTACGGCCTTACTTCGTGCCTTTGCTCATCGCCCCATCAATCCTCATAGCGAGGCTCACCAAGCCTTTCTCCAAAAGCTCGAAGCTAAGAAGCAAGCTTTCATGCGGAAGTATGGGGAGCAAGGTTTGGAGTTTTGAGGTTATGAGGTTAAGGAGGGTTTGGAGTTTTGAGGTTATGAGGTTATTATGAGGTTTGGAGTTTTGAGGTTATGAGGTTATAAAGTTACCTTTTCTTTAAGGTTGCCAATGTTCATCTTTCATCCTTGCGAGACTCTTTAGTTCATTAGCATATTAGCGCGCAGCGCATCACATTAGCATATTAGCATATTACCCCTATGCACTACACAATAGACAATATTACCGCCCTTATCGGCGCACGTCGCTTTGGCCAAGCTGAAGCGACCATCGAGTGGCTTCTTACCGACAGCCGCTCGCTTGCATTTCCCGAAACCACGCTCTTCTTCGCCCTTCGCACAAAATTGGGCGATGGCCATCACTACATCTCCGACCTTTATCGCCGCGGAGTGCGCAACTTCGTGGTAGGCACCGTACCCGAGGATCACGCATCCACCTATCCCGACGCCAACTTTCTGCTCGTCGTTAGTCCGCTCAAAGCCTTGCAGCGGCTGGCTGAGCGTCATCGCGAGGAGTTCGACCTGCCTATCATCGGTGTGACGGGTTCCAATGGCAAGACGGTCGTCAAGGAATGGCTCTACCAGTTGCTCTCGCCCTCTATGCACGTGACGCGTTCGCCACGTTCTTACAATTCTCAGGTGGGCGTACCCTTGAGTGTATGGCTTCTATCGGAACACTCACAGGTGGGCATCTTCGAAGCGGGCATTTCTCAGCCGGGCGAGATGCAAGCACTCAAAGCCATCATCCAGCCCACCATCGGTGTGATGACCAATATCGGTCCGGCACACCAGGAGAACTTCGCCACCATCCAGGAGAAGTGTATGGAGAAGATTTCTCTCTTCAAGGACTGCGACGCCGTAGTCTACTCTGCCGACGACCCCGTCATCAGCGAATGCATGGCTGCCTCCTTCTTCACGGGCGACACCATTGCGTGGTCTACTCGCAATGCCGATGCCACGCTCTTCGTCCGTAAAATAGAGAAGCAGCAACGCACCACGCTCATCACTTATCGCTACCTGGGTGCGGAACACACCATCACCATCCCCTTCACCGACGATGCCTCTATCCAGAACTGCATACACTGCCTCGCCGTATGCCTCTACCTCCACCTGCCCGCAGAGGAGATTAGCCGTCGCATGGAGCTACTCGAACCCGTGGCTATGCGCCTTGAGGTGATACAAGGTGTGCGCGGCTGTACGCTCATCAACGATACTTACAACTCCGACGTGGCTTCGCTCGACATTGCTCTCGACTTCATGAATCGTCGTCCCGAGCAGGAGGGCAAACCCAAGACGCTCATCCTCTCCGACATACTCCAGACAGGCCTTCAGCCCGACGAACTCTACTCACAGGTGGCTGACATGATAGCTCGCCGCGGCATCGACCGCCTCATTGGCGTAGGTCCGGAGATCTCTGCAGCTCACTCTGCCTTTAAGGATTGCAAGAAGACGTTCTTCCCTTCGAGCGATGCACTGCTCGAGAGCGGTCTGCTCGATACGCTCAACCATGAGATGGTGCTCATCAAGGGCTCGCGCAAATTTGGTTTCGAACAGCTCACTGCGGCTCTCTCGCTGCGCGTTCACGAGACCACGCTTGATGTCAACCTTGAAGCTATCGCAGAGAATCTCAACTTCTATCGTTCCTTCATGAAGCCCGAGACGAAGATCACGTGTATGGTCAAGGCTTCGGCCTATGGTGCTGGCTCTGTAGAGATCGCTAAGACGCTGCAAGACCGCGGTGTGGACTATCTCGCTGTGGCTGTGGCCGACGAGGGTGCAGAACTCCGTCGTGCAGGCATCACCACGGGTATCATCGTGATGAACCCTGAGATGACGGCTTTCAATACGCTCTTCCAGTACGACTTGGAGCCCGAAGTATATAGCTTCAAGCTCCTCGACGCCCTCGTGCGTGCTGCTGAAAAACAAGGAATCCAAGCTTTCCCTGTCCACATCAAACTCGATACGGGCATGCACCGCTTGGGCTTCAATCCGCTCACCGACGTGCCTCAGATCATCGACCGCTTGAAGCATCAGACGGCCATCGTGCCTCGCTCTGTATTTTCTCACTTTGTAGGCTCCGATTCGCCCGACTTCGATGAATTCTCTGCTCACCAGTTCAAGCTTTTCGACGAGGCATCGCGCCAACTCCAGCAGGCCTTCCCTCACAAGATCTTGCGCCACATCTGCAACAGTGCGGGCATAGAACGCTTCCCCGAGCGTCATCTCGACATGGTGCGCCTCGGCCTCGGTCTCTATGGCATCGACCCTATAGACAATCGTCGTCTGCACAACGTCACTTCTCTGCGCACCACCATTCTGCAGATACGCAATGTGCCGAAGGGCGATAGCATAGGCTACTCACGTCGTTCGTTTGTCGACCGCGACTCACGCATTGCCGCCATCCCCATAGGCTATGCCGATGGTCTCAACCGCCACTTGGGCAACCGTGGCTGCTACTGCCTGGTCAACGGTCAGAAGGCTCCCTACGTGGGCAACATCTGCATGGACGTATGCATGATCGACGTGACCGACATACCCTGCCAAGAGGGCGACACCGTAGAAATCTTTGGCGACAATCTGCCCGTCACGGTGCTCTCCGATGTGCTCGACACTATCCCCTACGAAGTGCTCACCTCCGTGAGCAACCGCGTTAAGCGCGTTTACTTTCAAGGGTAGATGAGATTAATGAGTTTAAGAGATTAATGAGTTTAGGAGATTACCTTTAGACTTTCAGATGTTACTATGGGCTTGCATATGACGCCGACGCGGGACGCGTCGCCCACAGAACTGATTTAGTTAACTTATAAACTCATTAAACTTATAAACTTATAAACTTATTAAACTTAAAAAGCAGCGAGAGGCTGTGTGAATCACTTCGCACAGCCTCTCGCTACTTTTTAATATAATCTTTATTCTTCTTCGTCAGACGTGGTGGATGTCCAGTCTGTGCTGTTCCATCCGTCCTTGCCGCCCGAAAGGGCATCTGTACCATCTGCCTTCACTTGGCTGAGGGCAAGCATTACGTCTTCACCGGAAAAAAGGTTTACCACTGTAGATGTGGGGGTGATATATGTCTTTTTCATGTTTTCTGTGTATGCTATAGTTTGCTAAATCATTTTACGATGAACTTCTTACCATTCTGGATGTACACGCCACCCTTCGCGGCTTTCACTACGCGACGACCGCTGAGGTCGAAGATGGGAGCCTCTGCTGTTGTTACATTGATTGTTGCAGCATTGATACCCGTAGTAGCGCCGAAGTTAAAACTGAGCGACTGTGCATTGCCACTGCTCACTACGAGGTAAGCCTTATTGGCATTCACGGTGTTGCTTTCGCTGTTGAGGAGGTGGAACTTCACGTTGCCATCTTTCTGAGCCAAGATGTAAGCGTTATCTGCAGTCACAGCTGTAGCAGCGAGGGTGCCCTGGAAGCCTGTTACTTCCGCAGCTTGATAAGCTGCGGGAAGGAAGTTGTAAGAATCGGCATTCGTTGCGGTGAGCAATACGGGAGTATTGGCGGGAAGCACACTACCCCCTGTTATATATTGCGAAAGCAATACTTGGTTGCCACTTACTGTACCCTTATAAGCAGTCACGCCTGTAGGGATGGTTGAAGCATAGGGCAAGTTAATCGTAGCGTAGTTGGTGTTATCAGCGGCACTTGCGGTAAAGGTCACCGTATTGCCCCCGAACGTAGCGGGTTCGAAGTACCATTCTGCTGAATAGTCAGTGCCTTGGTAGCCCTTGCCCGTATAGTGACCATAAGTGGTACCATCTGCCTTGATAGCTACGGATACGTCTTTATTGCTGCCATCCTTGTAAGTCAATGTGAGTGCACCAAACTGCAAGCGGTTAGTGGTGCTGATGGTGAAGTCTGTCTTGTTGTTTTCTTTCACACCATTGCCATTGGCCAATGAGCTAAGCAAACGATAAGCCCCATTCACCTTCTGAACTACAAACACCTGGTTGCCGCCTGTAACAGCATATACCTTGTTACCATTGCTGAGGAGAACGTAGGGCTTATAAGCCTTACCGTCTTCGGGGAGCTGTACATCGGCTGTAGTATAAGTAGTCTCAGCAGCCTTGAGATTGTTGAGGTCTTCCTCCGTTGCATTAGCAGTCTTCGATTCTGCTGTGCTGATAGCTGCCTGCAGCGTGATGCGTGCTTCCTCTGTAGGATAGCCTATACCAGTCTTTTCAAGGAGAGCCTTAGCTTTAGTCACTTCGCTAGTCAACTGCACATTGTAATCTGCAGGATAAGTCACCGTAATGGTCTTGCTCTCGCTATTGACAGCAACGACGGGAGTCTTGTATCCAGTAGGCGCTTCCTGATTGCTCAGCGTAAAGTCGGAAACATTTACTGTAGCTCCCTTCGTAAAGAAATAATAGCCACCATTGTATACCTGCTTCAAACCTTGTGAGGCACTGTTGGTAGTGGTCAAGTAAACATCGTTATGAACCGTAGAGCCTTGGTTTTCTGTACCTATAGTTACGGCATAGATGTCGTATTTGTCGGTCTCTTCGCTCGTTACTTTAGAGAATTGGAAACGAGCAACGGCTGCATTACTATTAGATGACATTCCAAGGAACATATTTCCATTATTGAGGAATGAAGTCCAATATTTACCAACGGTGAATGTTTCACTATTGCTTCCGTCAGCAGTAATGGCTATGGAACAATTGTCTGTGTTGCGTCCAGCCTTTGCACTGCCATTTCCTTTATGACCATTAGGGCTGATGATTTCATAATTGCTGCTATTCTTTTTGATGTATATATAATTGGCAGCAGGAGCTTCTGTATTTTGGGTAGCTGAAACATAGAATGGATAGTAATCGCTACCATACGAAAATTCACCATCTTTAGCTATGACACATAAAGGGGCTTCTGTGGGGAATATTGTACTATTTGAAGGATTTGTAGCGTTCACCGTTTGTTTCATCTGATACCACCCGCTCTCGGTAATTCCTGAAACGGCAGTAAATGTTTCTTGTGCATACGCATGGGTGTGGCTGACCATTACCCCCGTAGCAACAAGGGCAAAAACCAATTTCGACAAAGTAGCTTTTTGCATAGTTCTTAATTAGGTTAAAATAGATTATTGTTTAAGTGTTATTATTTTCCGTGCGGATTGTTTCTACAATTGCATATCAGCTATGCATCATCTCTTCTCGTCGCGAGCCTCGCATCATGGTAAGTTAAGGTGAAATCTTTTGCGATACACTCGGCGACGTCAACATGTCTTTCGGCTGCAAATTTATAAAAGCGGAGCTAAATCACCCCCCCCGATTAGTTAATCTTGTTTAATAACAAGAAAAGTTTTATTCTTCACAGGCAACCATACAAAGGGGCGTGAGCGATATTGTAGACCATCAGTTCACAACATTGCCACGGCAAAACCAGAGAAGATAGCTGCATTGGAGGAGGTTGGTAAAAGTACGTTATGCATTCTTTTAATCTCGTCAAGTATACCCCCTATATAATATGTACGCGTACGCGCGCGTGCGCGCATCATTTATTTTTATCTCGCATTTTCCTGCATAGTGTCACTGCATGATGATTTTTTTACTGATATACAAGGAGTTGCTACGTGCAGGCAGAGGATATTTTCCGTCACTTTGCCTGCACTTTTGCCTGCACCTCGGGATTGTGAGCCCTAATGAGCGGGATAAATTCTCCCCCGATGCGGAGAAAACGGGACCAAGGGATAATTTTTTCTCCATCGGGGGATTGTTTTTTCTCCATCGGGGGATAGTTTGATCGCTTCCAAGGGATAAATTGATCGCTCATCGGGGAGAACATGGAAAATGCAAGCAGGTGTAGGAAAAGTGTAGGACATTTGAAGAGAACGACATTATGAAAAGTATTGATAACCAAGCAGGTTGTCATTCAGAAGTGCAAGGTATGTAAGCTACGGAGGGCAAAATCTGCGGTAATGTGCGCAGGCACGAGCGCACGCGAGAGGGAAGAAAAGTGTACAGTTTGTACACTCTTTTTGCAACATTGAGAATGAATAGTTAACTTTGCGCTCATAAGAAATGATTCCACGCTGTGCCGCTCCAATTATTGGCACAGACGGCTATATACAATCACCCAATCTACTCAGCGAGAGGCATTTTACGACGCACACCCGCACTATCACAACCCAGAAAGTGGACAAAAGCACTGAAGCATCCCGCCTATCGTTAATAAACACAAAAAAGAAGACATTCTAACTACTTTTTCCGCCTCCTTATGCAAACAACGCGTGCAAAAGTGCGTATCTTTGCCTCCAAGATAGGCTACGGATAAAGTCTTCAAGTAGTGGATTCAGATTATGGATATTAGCAAGTTCTGTGGGCGACGCGTCCCGCGTCGGCATTACCACAAGACAAGCAAGCATATTCATCAAGCTTTAAGTTTACTTCTTAGTGCCGACGCGGGACGCGTCGCCCACAGAACTAAGCGAGGCACAACAAAGATCTAAAAGCAGAGAAGCTAAATATAGTCTACCTCAGCAAGCAGCCTCCCCTCTCCCCACAGAGTAGGCATCCTTCTTGCATATTCAAAGTAAACAATCACAAACTCTGAAAATAGGAACACAATGAAAAAGTCACTTTTGTTATTAGCCATGTGCCTCACCAGCGTGGGCATGTATGCACAGGATGACGACGTGTACTTCGTTCCGTCATCCAAAGACAAGGTTCAATCCAACGATACTTATACTGCCAATCCTGGCCGTTCATCTTATACCCCCATCTCATCGGACGACTCTGCATTCAGTTCAAGCAACTGGGCCGATGGTCGCGGCAATGGAAAGTGGGACGTCGATGCTTACAATCGTCGCGGACGCAACTATAAGCAGCAACTGCCCGATACACTCACCTCGCAGCAGACCTACGACCAAGGCTACTCTGATGGTTACGAAGACGGTTCGTGCACGGCACGTATCGTACGCTTCGGTTCGCCCAGAGCGGGTGTGATTGTAAGTAGCCCGTTCTATTGGGACTACTACGATCTCTGCTACGATCCCTTCTACTATGGCTACGGCTCTCCCTGGAGCTGGGGCTGGAGCGGATGGTATGGTTGGGGCAGCTGGTACGGTTGGCGCCCCTACTATAGCAGTTGGTCATGGGGCTGGGGCTCTCCCTGGTACGACCCCTGGTACGATCCTTGGTATGGTCCCGGCTGGGGCGGCGGTCACCATTGGGCTTGGCATCCTGCTCCCCTACCTGCTAACGCTCAGCGCGGACCTGTAGGCGGATGGACGGCTCGCGGCGGTGCTCGCGGTGCAGGTTCTTTCACGGGTAATGCAAGCTCTTCACGCGGCTACGGCATGAACGGTCGCAGCTATGGCACCTCAAGCAATCGCTCGTTTGGAAACGGCTCTTCGGGCAGTCGCAGCTTCGGCACAACACCTTCCAATAGCAACCGCGGCTGGAGCAACTCCAACCGCAGCAATACCAACAGCAACTCCAACCGCACCTATTCACAGCCCTCACAGCCCTCACGCAGTAGCTTCGGCGGTGGATCATCTGTAGGCGGTGGCCGCGGCTTCGGTGGCGGCGGTTCTGTAGGTGGTAGCCGTGGCTTTGGTGGCGGCGGTGGCAGCCGTGGTGGTGGTCGCAGCTTCGGCAGATAAAGCAAGCTGCTCTCCCCCCTCAAAACGACCAAGCCTCCCTAAATCCCAGAAAATCATAGAATTTCTAGAAAACCTAGCCCCCTAGAGAATTCTAGAAATCCTAGAAGATTCCCAACAAAAATCCTCATCATGAAACTAAAATATACCGCTGCACTCGCAGCCTTTGCCCTCTGCGGCACAATGAGTGCACAAGACATTTATAAAGTAGAGACCCTCTCAGGTTCCGACCTCAACGGTACCGCTCGCTTCGTAGGCATGGGCGGAGCCATGAGCACCCTCGGTGCCGACCTCTCCGTAATGGGAAGCAACCCTGCCGGTATCGGTATGTATCGTCGTAGCGACATAGCCTTGACAGGAAGCGCTACCGTTCAGCCGAACGGACAGACATTTGCCGACATCGACAAAGCTCGCGGCTCGTTCGACCAAGCCGGCTTCGTCTATGCCATCAACATGGGCAAAGGCGGTAAACTCAAATACGTCAACTTCGGTTTCAACTACCAGAAGCGACGCAACCTAAAGAGTTTCATCGGCCTCAACAACATAGCCACCGCGGGGGGTGCTTCGCAGTCATGGCAATTCCAAGAACTGGCTGGAACGTTAGACCTCTCGCAGAATAGCGTGCAGACCAACCCCTCAGCCATCACTGCCTACGACGCACAGCTGATTAGTCCGAAGACCAACGTCAGCGGCAACATCATCGGCTACGATGCAAGCAATGCCCGGGCCTACAACTACAACCGCGCTCAGTGGGGCGGCATCCAGCAGTACGACTTCAACTTCTCGTTCAACGTTGACAACCGCATCTATGTAGGTGCAACCTTTGGCGTGTACAACGTTGACATACACAACCATCTCGAATACGACGAGAACTTGCAAGACAATACGGGAGCCACCGCTGCCTACAACATGAACTACGATGAAGCCCTTACAGGCACCGGATTCGACGTGAAAGCAGGTATCATCTTCCGTCCGCTCGAGAGCAGCCCCTTCCGCATTGGTCTCTCGGTGAGCACACCCGTATTCTACGACCTTACGCAGAATGCTTACCTCAAGATGAACTCGCCCTATAGCTATACCGACAACAATGGCAACACTTACGACCGCACCGTAGCCGACTATCGTGTCAACGACTACGACTACCGCATCCGCACCCCGTGGAAACTCAACATCGGCCTCGCCACCACCGTGAGCAACTATCTTGCCCTCGATGCCGAGTACGAGATTAGCCGCTACACGGGTGCTCAAGTGCGCTACCCCGACTATGGCCGTAGCGACTGGGATTGGGACTACGGCTACAGTTCTTCCACACGCGATCGTGAGATGGACAAAGAGATCGACAACATGCTCAACACCGTGCAGACCTTCCGTGCAGGCGCTGAAGTGCGTCTCGCCCAGGGACTCTTCGTCCGTATAGGCTACAACTACGTATCTTCGCCCTTCAAGAAGGATGCCTACCTCAACACCTTCACTCAGAGCCCGTCATACGCCTACAGCCTCAACACCGACTATGTGAACCTTGGCGCTATCAATCGCGTCACACTCGGCCTTGGCTACCGCGGCAAGCACTTCTATGCCGACATGGCCTATCAGTACCAGAAGCAGCAAGCCGACGTCTACGCCTTCCGCGCCACAGAGGCTGGCAACGGCACGGGCGCCAATCTTCTCGCGGGCCAAAAGGTGGATCTTGATCGCCACAACGTGATGCTGACGCTCGGCTTCAAGTTCTAAAACAGTTTGAATGATGAGCAACTTCTCTAATAATGCCAAAGGTAAGGAAAAGCGAGAAGAAAGAGAAAAATGCGCAAGAGAGACTCTCGGCAAGACCTTCCACGACCTAGGAAAGACGACCTTCGCTGTGATGGTTGTGGGAAGTATGAGTACGTTTTTCGGACTTACTAAATACTCTGCAGCGCAGATCTTCGGACCTATCATTACAGGTCTCATTCTTTCTTTCATTCTTATCTCTACAGGGAACCGAATTATAAAACATAAATAACCAAAGACCAGTTTTGATATGAGCGGATTAAACGGATTAACTCTAGCTTTTGGGTGCACCATTGTTGTCGTTGTCATCTTCAACCTTTGGCTTAACACCAAGAGCGGCAAGAAGTGGCTTAACGGCTCTGAATAGATTAATAATTAGGTGACGCGCACCTATCACACCCATCATAAACTTATTGCAACAACCACCCCGACCCACATGAGTGGTTGTTGCTTTTTTATCCTATAATAACCCGCTGGCGAAATTCTTGGTTAACGGGTAAACAAGTTGACAAGTTAACAAGTAAATATGTCTTAGACTACTTGTTTCGTTAAAAACGAGAACGATTGGACTCGACAAACTTACTTGTTAACTTGTCAACCCGTTAACAAATTCCGCCAACGCGTATTCTATAATATATCAGACATATGAAACGTATTCTCTATATCATCCCCGCAGCCATGATGCTCCTTAGCTCATGCGCTTCGCAAAAGTCGGCCTACTCCGTCGGCGGAGAGTGGAACGTCATCAGCCTCAACGGCGAAAGCGTCACCCCCTCAGACGAGACTCCATTCCTCGGCTTCGACCAAGCGAAAGGCCACATCTATGGCTTCACTGGTTGCAACCGACTCACCGGAAGCATCAATCTGAAAAAGCTCGCCAATGGCAAGCCCGACTTCTCACAGATGGGCATGACACGGATGATGTGTCCCGACAATAAGTACGAACGCCCCTTCATGGATGCACTCGCCAAAGTAAAGACCTCCGAGATCAAAGACGGCGAAATGCTGCTCAAAGATGCCCAAGGCAAAGTAATCATCACACTGAAAAAGAAATAAAAACTATGGCCGCCACTGACGACAAAAAGATCATATTCTCCATGGTGGGTCTGTCGAAGACCATCAAGCAGAACAACAAGCAAGTACTCAAAAACATCTACCTCAGCTTCTTCTACGGCGCGAAGATCGGCATCATCGGTCTGAACGGCGCAGGTAAGTCTACGCTGATGAAAATCATCGCCGGACTTGACAACGACTATCAAGGAGAAGTAGTATTCTCACCCGGCTATACCGTGGGCTACCTCCCACAGGATCCGCACCTCGACGATCAGAAGACGGTGAAAGAGATCGTACAGGAGGGTGTGCAGAGCGTGGTGGATGCCTTGGCTGAATATGAGGAAATCAACCAAAAGTTTGGTCTTCCCGAATACTACGAAGACGAGGAGAAGATGAATCAACTCTTCGCCCGGCAGGGTGGACTCCAAGACATTCTCGATGCCACCGATGCATGGAACCTCGACAGCCGACTCGAACGCGCCATGGATGCACTCCGACTGCCGCCCGCCGATCAGAAGGCCGAACACCTCTCGGGAGGTGAACGTCGTCGCGTGGCGCTCTGCCGTCTGCTCCTCCAGAAGCCCGATGTGCTCCTGCTCGATGAGCCTACCAACCACCTCGACGCTGAAAGCATCGACTGGCTCGAGCAACACCTCAATCAGTACGAGGGTACCGTCATCGCCGTGACTCACGACCGCTACTTCCTCGACGACGTGGCAGGATGGATCCTTGAGCTCGACCGCGGAGAGGGCATCCCCTGGAAGGGCAACTACTCTTCCTGGCTCGAACAGAAGAGCAAGCGCATGGAGCAGGAAGAGAAGGTGGCAAGCAAGCGCCGCAAGACGCTCGAGCGTGAGCTCGAATGGGTGCGCATGGCGCCCAAGGCTCGACAAGCCAAGGGAAAAGCGCGCCTCAACTCTTACGACAAACTCCTCAGCGAAGATCAGAAGGAGAAGGAGCAGAAACTCGAAATATTCATCCCCAATGGTCCGCGCTTGGGCAACAAGGTGATCGAAGCTCACGGAGTGTCAAAAGCCTTTGGCGACAAGGTGCTCTACAAGGACCTCGACTTCACGCTTCCTCCCGCAGGCATCGTGGGCGTGATTGGCCCCAATGGTGTGGGCAAGACCACACTCTTCCGCCTCATCATGGGACTCGACAAGCCCGACGCCGGTACCTTCGAAATGGGCGAGACCGTAAAGCTTGCCTACGTGGATCAACAGCATACCGACATCGATCCCGAAAAGTCGGTCTACGAGGTGATCAGCGGTGGCAGCGAACTCATGCGCATGGGCGGTCGCGACATCAACGCGCGTGCTTACTTGAGCCGATTCAACTTTGCTGGAGCTGATCAGGAGAAGAAGTGCGGCGTGCTCTCTGGCGGTGAGCGCAATCGTCTGCAACTGGCATTGGCGCTTAAGCAAGAAGGCAACGTGCTCCTGCTCGATGAGCCTACCAATGATATCGACGTCAACACGCTCCGTGCCCTTGAGGAAGGTCTTGAAGCTTTCGCAGGTTGTGCCGTCGTGATCAGCCACGACCGTTGGTTCCTTGATCGTATCTGTACCCACATTCTCGCTTTCGAGGGCGATGGCAACGTCTACTTCTTCGAAGGATCATATACCGACTACGAGGTCAACAAGGCCAAGCGCCTCGGCCTCGAAGAGCCCAAACGCATCCGCTATCGCAAGCTTGAGAATTGATTGGTTGGTTGACGGGTTGACAGGTTGACGAGGAATTCACAACAGCTCCTCAGCCAGAATTTCACCCAGTTCTGTGGGCGACGCGTCCCGCGTCGGCACCCCACTGCGCCAGCTATTAGCACATTAGCATATTAGCATATTAGCATATTAGCATATTGCCACATTAGCATATTAGCACATTGACACATTAGCATATTGACACCCCCATGCTAAATCCCCTAACCTTACTTACGGCCATGCTCTGTGCATGGCCGTTTTCGCTACGAGCACAGACCCTTCCGAGCCGTAGCGAGCAACGACAGATGCAGCAAGAAGAGCAGACCTTCTTGCGCAACATGAAGCCCGGACTGCAACACACGCAGATGCTCGCCGTAAGAGCAGGCATTGCGGGAGACTGCGCTCCACTCGAAGCCATACGCAAGAGCCGCAACACAGCACCCACACTGCCCGAAGGCGTAACGATCTCCGACATTACCCCCACCCTGCGGCTATTTTGCCCAACCAAGCAAGGCCGAGAAGCCATGCCCGTACTGCTCTACCTGCACGGCGGAGGATGGTGCTTCGGAAGCATCAACAGTTGTGCACGCTTCTGTGCGAGCGTGGCAAAGGAAGCCCAATGCTGCGTGGTGGCTCTCAACTACAGATTGTCGCCCGAGCACCCCTACCCCACTCCGCTCACCGACTGTCAAGAGGCTTTTGCATTCCTCAAGCAACATGCCCAAGAGTGGGGAGGCGATACAGCTCGCATCTCTATCGGTGGCGACAGTGCAGGAGGCAATCTCGCGATAGCCACGGCGCTCTCTACATCAGGCGTGCGCAGCGTCATCCCCGTCTACCCCGTCATCAAGCTCTTCACAGAGCCATCTCCCTCATGGACCACGTATGCTCAAGGCTACGGCGATGATGCCGAACTCCTCGAGGCATTCAATGAAGCTTACGCTCGAGGCCAAGATCACAGCCCGCTCGTATCAGTAGGTTTAGCCCCAGATAGTCTGCTCAAGAGGCTTCCGCCCATGCTCTTCATCTCCGCCGGCCACGATATACTCTACGACCAAGGACGAGACTTCGTGAGCCGTGCAAAGCGTGCAGGAGTCAGCACCGTCTACCACCTCTTCCCCACCGCTACCCACCTCTTCATCACCGTCAGCGGGCAGCCCACTGCCTTCAACCGAGCAGTGCGTCTCGTCGCTAAATTCCTGTAAATGAGCATTATTTAACACAAAAAGCATACTCACCTTATCAATAAAGTAGTATATTTGCAACAGAATTGCCAATCTTGTGCATCCGTGTCAAGCCCGATACTGATGAAAATCGAGAAAGTTTGCGCACAATATAGGCCATTCTACAGTAAAAACTATACTCCAATGAATATGACTTTTCTGCGCCGTGCAGCCTTATCCGTGATAATGCTCAGCATGGGCGCCTCGGCTTATTGCCAAGACTTAATAGCTCGTCAAGCCCCCGTAGACCGCCGTCTACGCGCCGTAGACTCTGTAGCCATTCAGCGCGCCGTAGACCGCGACCTCAACAACTCGCTTAGTAGCGACATATACAGCAGCTGGGTGACCAATCGCGCTCATCCCTACAAGCGCGACGAAGTGCCCGAAACCTATCGCATCGACTTGCGTGGCTTCTGCATGCCCACTCCCTCGCGCAACGTGACAAGCCGCTTCGGCTATCGCCCCGCCTTCAAGCGCGTACACAAAGGACTCGACATCAAGGTGTGCACAGGCGATACAATCGTGGCAGCCTTCGACGGCAAAGTGCGCGTAGTACGCTATGATGAAGGAGGATATGGCAACTACGTAGTAATACGCCACAACAACGGACTTGAGACCATCTACGGACACCTCTCAAAGCAACTCGTCAAGGGCGACCAAGTAGTACGTGCAGGAGAGCCCATCGGATTGGGCGGCAACACGGGTCGCTCCTTCGGTTCGCACCTCCACTTCGAGACACGCCTTGCAGGCGAGCCTATCAATCCCGAATTGCTCTTCAACTTCCCCGCACAAGACGTTACAGGCGATTTCTACACCTTCAACAAAAGTCAGAACGACAACGGCACACGTGGTCTTTTGGCTTCAAAGAAGACTTCTTCTGAAGACGCTGTAGCTATGACAGCCACCCACTTCTATAAGGTGGAACGCGGCGAAAGCATTGCCTCTATTGCCGAAAAGCTCGGCATAAGCGAGGAGAAACTCGCCAAAGTCAACCGCCTCTCGACGAGCGCTCATCTGCGCACAGGACAGATTCTCCGATATTAAAGCAAGAAGGAGGGGCTCCACACACCCTATTCATTCATTCCCTAAAAGACTGCGATACACGACAGCAAAGCGCTGCATGCATCGCAGTTTTTTTTTACATAAAAACGGCTGCGTCTCAGTCATTCAAACAAGCTTGATGGCGTTCGGCTTGCACGTTTTTTACATAAAAACGGCTGCACCTCAGTCATTCAAACAAGCTTGATGGCGTTCGGCTTGCACGTTTTTTGAATAAAAACGGCTGCGCCTCAGCCATTCAAACAAGTTTGATGGCGTTCGGCTTGCACGTTTTTTACATAAAAGCAGTAAAAAGGAGCAAAGCGGTCAGCTTATCTAAAGAAAATAGGGCGCTGAGCAACGAGAATACGTATTTATGCGTAAATTTGCCAATCAGCAACCTACCTTCACTTTCAACATGACAATACGCAACATCATACTCATTCTTCTGTCTACGCTGACCACACTCACGGCAAGCGCACAGACCTCTGCCTACGATCGCTACATAGATCGTTATAGCGGCATGGCCGTCGATCAGATGAAGCGTTACGGCATTCCCGCCAGTATCACGCTGGCTCAAGGTCTGCTCGAGAGCGCTGCAGGCATGAGCCGCTTAGCCACTAAGGGCAACAACCACTTTGGCATCAAGGTGGGAGGCACATGGACGGGGCCCTACATGGTCATGGCCGACGATCGCCCCGACGATAAGTTTCGCGTATACCGTTCGGTAGCTGAAAGTTATGAAGACCACTCCAAGTTCTTGCGCACAGGCCGACGGTATGCCTTCCTCTTCGACCTCCGCCCTACCGACTACAAAGGATGGGCACGCGGCCTTAAGCAAGCTGGCTATGCCACAAGCCCCACATATGCTCAGGGGCTTATCAATCTGATAGAGAAATACGACCTACAACGCTTCGACGGTAAGGGTCACCACCATCATAAATCAGAAGATCGAAAAGAGCGCAAGGAGCAAGAGAAACTGCAGCAACAAGCCTTCGACCGTGAAGTGCGTCGCTGCAATGGCCAGTTCTACGTGATAGCTCGCTCGGGCGATACTTACGCTTCGCTCGCCCGCATCTTCCGCATCAAAGAAGAGAAACTCCGCAAGTACAACGACGTGGACCAAAACTACCGCCTGCGCCAAGGCAACGTGGTCTACCTGGGCAAGAAACGCAAGAAGGCCGACCATTCCATGAAGCGTCGGTACCACGTGATGCGTGAGGGAGAAAGCCTCTACAGCATTGCACAGATGTATGGCATTCGCCTCAGTTCGCTCTGCAAGATGAATCCCATCAAGAGCGACTACGTGTTCCGCGTAGGCGATGAAATCAAGATTAAATAAAGGGCGGTTCTATTAACTCTTTATTCTTCAGAATTAATCATACCACCCCAAGGACAGCCCCAGCGACCTATAATGACCAAAAACTCAACAATGACCAAGCAGCCCTACTTTTCATTCGAAGTACTCCCGCCTCTGCGCGGACGAGGCATGGAAAGCATCTATCGCACAATCGACAACTTGATGCCCTTCCACCCAGCCTATATCAATATCACTACCCACCGAGCCGAGACCATCTACAGCGAAGTGGGCGATGGAACATATCGCAAACTCAACGTGCGCAACCGTCCTGGCACAGTGGCCATCGCTGCTGCCATCAAGGAGCGTTACGGCTTGCGCACCGTGCCCCATATCATCTGTAGCGGATTCACCGCTGCTGAGATCGAGAGCGAACTCATCGACCTCTCCTACTTGGGCATTGACGAACTATTGCTCCTCCGTGGCGACCGTGCACGAGGCGAAAACCGCTTCATCCCCACTCCGGGCGGACACGCTCATGCCATCGACCTTTGCCACCAAGTGAACGATTTCAACGCTGGCCACTTGCTCGGCGGTGCAGAGTGTGAGCCCCTATCCACTCCCTTCACCTTCGGCGTAGCGGGCTATCCCGAAAAGCACGAAGAGGCTATGAACATCGACACCGACATAGAGCACCTACGAGCCAAGGTAAAGGCTGGTGCGAAGTATATCGTCACGCAGATGTTCTTCGACAACAAGAAGTACTTTGCCTTCGTCGATCGCTTACGAGCAGAGGGAATTACCATCCCCGTCGTTCCCGGCATTAAACCTCTCACCACGATGAACCACTGCACGATGCTTCCCAAGACATTCCACATCGACTTCCCCACGGAGCTCTCGGCAGAATTTGAGAAATGCCATTCCAATGACGACGTGAAAGCTCTCGGCGTAGAATGGGGCATCCAGCAGTGTCGCGAGCTACGCGATGCGGGCGTGCCCGGTCTGCATTTCTACACCATGAACGCTTCGCTCTCCACCCAGCGCATCGTAGAAGGCGTCTTCTAAGCCAACGATATTTTTTTGAAGATATAGAATCACTAGAAATACTAGAATCACTAGAAATACTAGAATCACTAGAAATACTAGAACCACTAGAAATACTATAATCACTAGAATTTCTATCCCATCTATCCCAGCCACAAGACTAAACTACTCCATGTCCATTTTAGACGATACCCTCATAGGCCGCGAATTGCAGCAACGCATTCTGATTCTCGATGGTGCTATGGGCACTATGATTCAGCGTTTCCACCTCACAGAAGACGACTTCCGCGGGGAAATATTCTCCAATTGGGATGTGAAACTTCAGGGCAACAACGACGTGATAGCCCTGACGCGCCCCGACGTGTTAAGACAGATTCATCGCGAATACCTGGAAGCTGGCGCCGGCATCATATCGACCAACACCTTCAATGCACAGCGCATCTCGCAAGCCGACTATCAGACCGAAGCCTTTGTGAAAGAGATGAATCGTGCCTCAGCTCAGCTCGCTCGCGAGGAAGCCGACCGCATGACGCAGCTCACGCCCGAACGTCCGCGCTTCGTAGCAGCATCCATCGGTCCGACGAATAAGACGCTCTCCATGTCGCCCGATGTGGAGAACCCTGCCTTCCGTGCTCTTACATTCGACGAACTTTGCGCTGCCTATGAGGAGCAAATGCAGGTACTCTCCGAAGAAGGAGTAGACTTATTCTTGATGGAGACGGCCTTCGACACGCTTAACGTCAAGGCTGGACTTGAAGCTGCTCGCCGAGTAAAGGAGCGCACGGGCAGGCGCATCCCCATCATGCTTAGCGCTACCATAGCCGATGCTTCAGGACGTATGCTCTCGGGCCAAACGCTCGATGCCTTCTTAGCTTCCATCCAGCACGATGAAGACTTGCTCAGTGTGGGTCTCAACTGCTCGTTTGGAGCAGAAGACATGCGTCCCTATCTGCATGCTTTGGCACAGAAAGCCCCCGTCTACGTGAGCGCTCACCCCAATGCAGGTCTGCCCGACGAAGAGGGCAACTATACACAGACACCGCAGATGATGGCCGATGCCATAGGCCACTTTATAGAAGATGGAAGCATCAACATTGTGGGCGGTTGCTGCGGTTCCACACCCGACCACATCCGCCTCATCGCTCAAAGAGCAGAAGGAGAAACGCCTCGCCAGTTGCCCGCTCCCGAACGCGTAGATTGGCTTGCGGGGCTCGACGCTTTCTCGCCCACCAAGGGCATGTTTATGAATGTGGGCGAAAGATGCAATGTGGCGGGTAGCCGCAAGTTTCTGCGTCTCATCAAGGAGAAACAGTACGACGAAGCGCTCACCATCGCTCGCAAGCAGGTGCGCGATGGTGCCACACTGCTCGATGTCAACATGGACGATGGTCTGCTTGATGCCGAGGCAGAGATGACGCACTTCCTTCAGCTCATGGCTTCCGACCCCGAAGTGGCTCGCATCCCTTGGATGATCGACTCTTCGCGCTTTGCCGTGGTAGAAGCTGCACTCAAATGTGTGCAAGGCAAATGCGTGGTCAACTCTATTTCGCTCAAGGAGGGCGAGGAGAAGTTTCTCTCCCACGCTCGCACCATCCATCGCTATGGTGCCGCCATGGTGGTGATGGCATTCGACGAGGTGGGACAAGCCACGTCGTACGATCGAAAGATTGAAGTTTGCTCGCGTGCCTACCACCTACTCACCGAGCAAGCAGGCATTCCCCCCACCGACATTATCTTCGACCCCAACGTGCTCACCGTAGCCACGGGTATGAAGGAGCACGATGCATATGGGCTCGACTTCATCCGCGCCACGGGATGGATCCGAAAGAATCTGCCCGGAGCCCACGTGAGCGGCGGTGTGAGCAATCTCTCGTTTGCCTTCCGTGGCAACAACTTCTTGCGCGAAGCCATGCATGCCGTCTTTCTCTATCATGGTATGCAGCAAGGCATGGACATGGGCATTGTCAATCCTGCATCGAAGGTGATGTACCAAGACATTCCTGCCGACTTGCTCGAGCGCATTGAAGACGTAGTGCTCTATCGTCGCGAAGATGCGTCAGAATGCCTCACCGAAGCTGCCCAGAAGTTGCTCGAACAGAAAGATGCTTTGGCAGCAAAGGGAGCAAACGCTCCCAGCGTCGACCGCCATACGCTGCCACTCGAAGACCGTCTCGTCACATCGCTCCGCACGGGCGATGACGAGTTTCTCACAGACGACCTCACCGAAGCTCTCGGCATCTACTCCGCTCCAGCTCAGATAATCGAAGGCCCGCTGATGAAGGGCATGCAGATCGTGGGCAATCTCTTCGGCGAAGGCAAGATGTTTCTGCCGCAGGTAGTAAAGTCGGCCCGCACGATGAAGAAAGCCGTAGCCTTCCTCCAGCCCTACATTGAGCAGAGCAAGCAGGAGGGTGCACAGAGTAATGGCGTGTACATGGTAGCCACGGTAAAGGGCGACGTCCACGACATTGGCAAGAACATCGTAGCGGTAGTCATGGCATGCAACAATTTCGACATTATCGACCTTGGCGTGATGGTGCCTGCCGAAGACATTGTGCACAAAGCCCAGGAGCGTCATGTAGACTTCATTGCCCTAAGCGGTCTCATCACGCCCTCGCTCGACGAGATGTGTCACACAGCCGAAGCACTGGCGAAAGCAGGTATTGACATACCGCTCTTCATCGGCGGTGCCACCACCTCCGAACTGCATACTGCGCTCAAGATTGCCCCACTCTACCGCGGCCCCGTGTTCTACGTGAAGGATGCTTCTATCAATGCCGTACTGGCCATGCAGCTCATGAGCAACGAACGCGAAGCGCTCATCGAGGCCAACCGCAAACGGCAAGCACAACTCGTAGCTGAGCACGACGCCAAGAAAGCAGCACAGGCAGCAGCATCCGCTCCCACACAGCAGACTCTCTCTCCCCTCGAGCAACGCCTCAAGATAAACTGGAAAGAGGAAGCGCTCCCCCGCCCCTCCTATCTCGGAATGCGTAAGATTGCTCCGATCTCCATAGCCGACGTAAGACCATTTATCAACTGGATCTACTTCTTCAACCTCTGGAAGGTGAAGCGTGGAACTCAAGAGGCTGAAGACGTGAAGCGCGATGCCGAGGCTCTTCTCGACGAACTGCAGACGCGCCACTCTATGCAAGCCGAAGTGGCTTTCTATCGCGCCAACGGCACAGAATCGTCCATCGTGATTCATCGGCATGCCCACGATAAGGGCTGCCCCTGTTCCGACCTTACGATTCCCACACCGCGTCAGCAGCATCCTGCCGAGCCGGGCGAGCCTTGTCTTTCGCTCTGCGACTTCGTGGCTCCCGCCCCGTTCGACGACTATATAGGCGTGTTTGCCCTCACCGTCTCACCCTCATTCATGGAAGAGCTTGAAGCTCTGAAACTTGCCTCTGACGACTATCGCGCCCTGCTCTTCCAGAGCGTAGGCGACCGCCTCGCCGAGGCCACAAGCGAATGGCTTCACCAAGAAGTGCGCCGGCACCTATGGGGCTACGCTCCCGACGAACAACTTTCGCTCCACGACCTTGCCCGAGCTGCCTACCAAGGCATTCGTCCCGCCGTGGGCTACCCTTCCCTGCCCGACAATCAGCTCATATTCCCCGTCACCTCCTTGCTCCATCTCTCCGACCTCGGCATCCGCCTCACCGAGAATGGTGCTATGTATCCTCAAAGCTCCGTCTGCGGTCTGTACTTCAGCAGTCCGCACAGCAAGTATTTCATTGCGAAGGGGGAAGAAAGTAAATAGGAAGAATACATTAACTAAACATTATAAACTAACACACAAAAACTATGAAGAGAACTCTAATAAGAGCACACTCATAGCAAGCAAGGACGGCATCATTGCAGACTTGAAAGCTTCTATAGCAAACAATAATGGCATCGACAACACCATTGATTGGGAAATTAAAAGCAACACCACTACCCAGACCTCGGCCGACCCAATGTCACATTTAGCAGCAATGGCAGTATTGGTGCTGATGCTTCACTTTCTAACAAGCAGAATTTCGGACAATTTGATTGGTCCGACACTGAAGCAGAAGACTAACGAGCGTACGACCACTGCCATAGGGCAGTAACGCATAAGCTTACAATAAAGCACTTCCTCATCCGCGGCATACTTTCATAGCGAAAGTATGCCGCGTTTTCTATATTCATACAAGAGGCAAAAGCTTATAAAGTAAACACCAAACGCTATAGTGCGTAATTTCATTCCATGAGAGTCTCAGCATTCACAAGTCTTCGCTTTCCCGTTGCAAGATTACCGCTTGCTCGTCTGCCGGACCGGAGCGGCAGCTCTGCCGGACTGGAGCGGCAGCGCTACCGAACTGGAGCGGCAGCGCTACCGGACAAGGGCGGCAAAGCTGCGGACGCTCAGGAACAGACGGATAGGCCATCAGCGGCAGATCAGCAGATGCTCATCCTTACAAATAAAAGTCTTCGCACAATGCTTGGTACTCCGCAGAACGAGAGCTACCATCGCCTAAGAGAGTAAGCACGCTGTGCGTGAGCGGACGAGCAGTAGGGCTGAACTCGAGCAACACTCGCTTGCAGGGCTTGCTGAGTCGGGTCACAATGTCGGTACGACGCGTCAAGTTGAGCCCATGTATGGCTGCAAGTGCACAAAAGCGTGGCTGCGCTTGCGAAGGCAATATCACGGAGAAGGTGGAAGGACGGCTCGTCGGGCTGCTGTACTCATGATCGTCGTGAAGAAGGAGTCTGACGCTTCGCAGCAATGCGGCAAAGGTGAGCCCACCTCCAGCTGTATGACGAGCTTGTGCACGGAGCTGTGAGGGCGGAAGAAGGTCTTCCTCATAATAGGGCGGATTGGAGATGACGCAGTCGAACCGTCCTCTCTGAGCAGAATCGGCAGCCCACTTCACAACGTCGGCCTCTACCACCTCGATGCGATCACTGAAGGGAGAACGCGCTACGTTTTCTCGTGCATCGAGCGCAGCAGAAGCATCGAGTTCGATTGCCGTGACGTGGGCTTCGGGCTGACGCTGTGCTGCCATCAGACTGATCAGACCGCTACCGCAGCCAATGTCGAGCACATGGTGAGCTTGGCTCACATCTGCCCAAGCCCCAAGCAGTACGCCATCAGTGCCCACTTTCATTGCGCAACGGCTATCGGCTATATGGAATTGCTTAAAGGTGAAACTCATTCTTTCGTATTTTTCTTAGTCTAACCATAGGTATATTGGCGGTATATGCATACCTTTGTATACGTTTTACCCGCTGGCGGAATTCTTGGTTAGCGGGTAAACAAGTTGACAAACTCCGCCAACGCGTATGTTTTGCTAAATGTAAGACCTATCTATGTTAACCCTAACGTTGGCTCTCGCCGCTGCAAATTTAACGATAATCCATGAATCTACAATCCTCCCTGCTTGAGACTGCACAAGACTTGTTTAACGCGCTGCTCCGTGTGAATCCGGAATGGCGGGTGAAAACGCGCTATGGCGTGCTGCTCGAAGTGATCAACGTGGCGATCAATCAGAAGCTGCGCGAAGTGAGCGTGAAGCTCAGTGGCACGTATGCCAAGATGGATTTTCTGCTGAAGCAATACCACGTAAGGGAGAACGACCGCAGTCTGTCGTTTGCCCTCAACCATCTGCGCCACCGGCTGATGAAGCTCAGCGTGATGGACGATGACGAACTGAATCGTACGTGGGACTACGACCTCAAGGCTGTCGTGAGATTCATTGAGACCATCTACGATGCTTCAGCTCCCGAAGCGCTCAATCTGTTGCTACCCACGGGAGAATTGACGGAAGCGCAGGATGCCACGTGGCGCAAAGAAAGCGATGTGCTCAGCTGCGTGAGATGCACCATTGTGCGTTGGGACAACACCTATATATATGCTACGCGCGAGGACAACGACGAAGACGTGCGCATCAATTATGCTGCGGAGAATGCTTACGTGCCGGGCGACTGGACGTATCTGCGGCAGTGCATGGTGGAGGGCGAGGCTATCAACGTGATACGTCCGCGCGAAGTCGGAGGGGCTTGGGTGGCAGAACTGCTCATCTATGCGCCCGACTATCTGATCAACGTCACCTCCATCGCAAGTTGTTTCACCCCCGTGGGGCACACGGCTTTCTCACAACTCTTGAAGCGTGTGGAGCCCTCGCCGCTGAGCCTGCATACGCTATTGGGTAACTTCGCGGGTCAGCTGCTCGACGAAGTGGCTTACCGCATGGATACGCCTTATGCTGAGAGCATTCGCGACTTCTTCCGCCACAATGCATTGGGGCTCGTGGCTTGCGAGAATGAGATCGGACGCGACTTCCATGAGGAGGCACGCCGACAGAAGCAGCACATCGAGCACATGCTCCATCAGACCATGCCACACGAGATGAACCATGAGCTGAAGGAGGATGAGATTGTGCTCGAACCTTCCTTCTTCTCAGATGCATTAGGGCTACAAGGGCGTATGGACTTCTTGGAACTCGACTATCGCATGGTGATAGAGCAGAAGTCGGGTAAATGCAGATTCGTGCCTGGTGTGCCCAAAGACAAGTTTGCGGGCATGCAAGAGCCCCACTACGTGCAGGCTCTGCTCTACCGTGCGCTGCTTCACTACGACTATGCCCAACTTCACTATGAGAAGATGCAAGCCTTCCTGCTCTACTCTCGCTACAAGGATGGGCTGCAGGAGACGCCAAGTGCACCGCGCTTGCTCTTCGAAGCCTTCAAGCTGCGCAATCAGCTGGCATGGTGTGAGGAGTGGTATGCTCGTGGTGGCATGCGTGCGCTCGAGACGCTCACACCCGAAAAGCTCTACCCTGGTGCCCAAGGTCCACTGTGGCAGCGATTCACGCGTCCGCAGATAGAGCAAACGCTGCGTCCCATCCACGAAGCTTCGCCGCTGGAGAAGGCATACTATTTCCGTTTCCTGCAGTTCATCTCCTGCGAGCAGGTGCTTTCTAAGATTGGCACACGCACGAAGGAGAATTCGGGTTTTGCCTCCGTATGGAACACACCGCTCGACGACAAACGCGAAGCGGGCAACATCTACGAGGGCATGACGCTCGAGCCCGAGGTGAAAGATGGCCGTGTGGCAGAGGCCCTGCTCAGATTCAGCACACAGCTGGGCACGGTGGGCGATGCGGATATGTCGAACTTCCGCGTGGGCGACATCGTATTCTTCTATCCTTACGCTCCCACCGATCTGCCCGATGCCACAGCCACCATGGTGTTTCGATCCACCATCACGGATTTGCAACCCGACTACGTAAAGGTGCGCTTGCGCAATCCGCAGACGAGTCCTCTGGTATTTCAGCATTTCAAGGGGAGCGTATGGGCTATGGAACACGACTTTATGGAGTCGTCGTACGGTTCGCTCTATCGCGGCATGCACGCTTTTCTCTCTGCGCCGAAGAGGCGTCGCGACCTCTTGCTCGGACAGCGTCGTCCCTGCTTCGATGAGAGCGTTGAGCTACGGGGCGACTACGGCAACGAGGAGTTCAACTCCCTGGTGCGCCATGCCCGCCAAGCACAGGATCTCTACCTCGTGATTGGCCCTCCGGGCACGGGGAAAACGTCCTACGGGCTGACCAACATTCTGCGAGAGGAGTTGCTCCACGAGGGCACGTCGGTGCTTCTGCTCTCATACACGAATCGTGCGGTCGACGAGATCTGTAGCAAACTCGTAGAGCTTGGTGGCGATGGGATAGACTTCATTCGCTTGGGGAGCGACTTCAGTTGCGAGGAGCGCTATCGCAAATACCTGCTCTCCGAACGCGTAGGGCAACTCGATTCTCTGCAGCAGGTCAAGGCACTACTGCGCCGCACGCGTGTGTTCTGTGGTACTACCACGGCGCTCAACTCTTCTATCAGTCTGCTCAGCATGCGCCAGTTTAGCTTAGCCATCATCGACGAGGCTTCGCAGATACTTGAGCCCCACATCGTGGGTCTGCTCAGCGCTTGCTACCAGGGCGAGGAGGCCATTAAGCGCTTTGTGCTGATCGGCGATGAGAAGCAACTTCCCGCCGTGGTGCTTCAGGCTGACGACGAGAGCCGTGTGAAGGATCCGCTACTTCAGCAGATTGGTCTGTCGGACTGCCGTCTGTCGCTCTTCGAACGATTGCTCCATCTCTATGGCTATGATGGCGAGCATCATACTGATGAACGCGTATGCCACATGCTTACTCACCAAGGTCGCATGCACCAACTCATTGCCGACTTCCCGAACAGGGCTTTCTACGAAGGCCGTCTCAGCGCTGTGCCCCTACCCCATCAGACGGAGCCTACTGCCGAAGAGGGAAAGGGCGAAGACTGGATAGACGACTTGATAGAGACGCGCCGCGTAGCATTTCTTTCGTGTCAGCCCCAGCTTGATCCCGACGAGCCCGACAAGGTGAACACGGTGGAGGCGGAGCTAATAGCCGACATCGTGGAACGCACTTATCGCAGACTGGGTAGTGAGTTCGACGTAAGCACTTCTGTGGGTGTCATCGTGCCTTATCGCAATCAGATAGCCACCGTGCGCTCTGCCATCGACCGCAGGGGCATAAAAATACTCCACGGCATCACGATCGATACGGTGGAGCGGTATCAGGGCAGTCAGCGCGACACGATTGTGTACAGCTTTACCGCCAAGAAGAAGTATCAGCTTTCGTTTCTCACGAATAATGAATACATCGATGAGCGCACGGGCTCTATCATCGACCGCAAGCTCAACGTGGCCATGACGCGTGCTCGCAAGCGGCTATTGCTCATTGGCAATGCTCCGCTTCTCGATGCCGACGAAACGTTTCACAGATTGATATGCTACTGTAAGGAGAAGAATTCGTTTTACGAAAAGCAATGAATAATTAAGTATTAAGTATTAAGTATTAAGTATTAAGTATTAAGTATTAAGTATTACAATCTTAATAGGGCTTCCAGCCAATACTGGGGGCGACGCGTCCCCGCGTCGGCGTGATTAGTATTCACTCAGTCTTGTGAGTTCTCTTCATGCTCGCAGTTGATGCCGACGCGGGAACGCGTCGCCCCCAGTATTGGCTGAAAAGCTTATTACACTTGCTCATGATGCCGACGCGGGACGCGTCGCCCACAGAACTATATAAAAGTCAATCTGAAAGTATACTATCTCCTTCTGAAAGTATGCCCTCTGCCACGAGCATGGAACGATAAGCCTCAGCTTTTCGTTCGAGCTTGAGAGGATAGGCACGACTACTACTTGGCATGCGATACAGGCGCATGGGACGACCTTCAAACTCAAACGTGACGCTCTGTCCCACCCTCGGTTCGCTCACGAGGAAGTGCTCGCGCAAGGTGTCGGTGGCTTTCTGACCTGTGGTGACGATGGCATGACAGCAGGGGAGGTTGCGCAGCAAGGCGTCGACGTCGGTATGCTCCACCACTTCAAGAAACTTGTCGGAAGCATTGTCCTGCAAGCGATTGACCGCACACGCTGTATCGTAGAGTGCTATGCCCTTTTCGCGCAGGAAGGCTTCGAGCCGAGGCTGGTCAAAGCGTTTGTGGGAGAGGTCGACAAAGTGGTCGCGATCACCGAAGAAGATAAGCCCATATATGCGCCACATATCGTTCTGCATGTTGGGATAGAAGAAGTTCATCGACCACCGCTTCTTGGGTGGAGGGAAGCTTCCTAACATGAGTATGCGCGCACCATCGGGCAGAAATGGCTGAAGGGGATGACGTTCCATTGTGAGAGCTATAAGTTTGGAGGTTTTAGGTAAGTTTGGAGTTTGGAGGTTATAAGGTTATAAAGTTAGTTTGGAGGTTATAAGAGAGGTTAGAGTTTGGAGGTTATAAGAGAGATTAGAGTTTGGAGGTTATAAGGTTAGTCCCTAAGTCAAAAGTTACTTTATAACCTCATAACCTCCAAACTTAAAACTCTCTCATAACCTCATAACCTCCAAACTTCAAACTCCCCTTAAAACTCCAAGCTTAAAACTCTTATTTGTTCTTCAAAAACTTCTCTACCTCAATGCCTGCCTTGCATCCGCTTGCGGCAGCTGTGATGGCTTGGCGATAATGAGGATCGGCTACGTCGCCTGCTGCGAACACACCGGGTATGCCCGTACGAGGCGAATCGCCCTCTGTAAGTATATAGCCTACTTCGTCGGTCTTTACCCAAGGCTTGAAGAGATCACTATTGGGCTTATGACCAATGGCGAGGAAGAAACCATCGATGGGCAAATCGTAACGGCGCTCGTCGGCCTCACCCTTGCGATAGACCACGTGAGCACCCTCTACACCGCCCTCGCCATAGAGCCCGATGGTGTTGGTCTCAAAGAGCACTTCGATCTTAGGATTCTGGAGCACACGATCCTGCATAGCCTTGGAAGCACGGAGGAAGGGCTTACGCACGATGAGGTAGACCTTCGAGGCAAGTCCTGCCAAGTAAGATGCCTCCTCGCAAGCGGTGTCGCCACCACCTACTACGGCTACCACCTTCTTACGATAGAAGAAGCCATCACACGTGGCACATGCGCTCACGCCCATGCCTTGATATTTCTTTTCGTCTGAAAGTCCGAGATACTTGGCCGAAGCACCCGTGGCAATCACCAGCGTGTGGCATTTCACTTCCGTATCGTCGTCCATCCAGAGCGTATAGGGCGCCTGCGAGAGGTCGGCCTTGACGGCTGTAGCGGTGCGTATCTCTGCCCCGAAGCGCTCTGCCTGTCGGCGCATGCCGTCCATGAGTTCGTTGGCATCGATGCCATCGGGAAAACCAGGAAAGTTTTCTATCTCAGTCGTGATGGTGAGCTGTCCGCCTGGCTGCAATCCTTCGTAGATCACGGGATTGAGTCCAGCACGACCGGCATAGATTGCTGCGGTGTAGCCTGCAGGGCCTGAGCCCAAGATAAGGCAAGGTATGATTTTGTCTGAATTGTTCATGTGGGTGGGAATTTCTGTTTTTAAGTTTGGAGTTTTAAGGTTATGAGGTTATAAAGTTATTCAAGTTTCGGATTTAGAATGGGCGGGCTGAAAGCCCAATGATATTCATAGCCCAGGGCATCGCCCTGGGTATCCCGTAAGCAGTATTGTTTCGCCCTGTAAGGGCAAAAGTAGAAATATATTGTCCTTACTTCTGCCCTTACAGGGCGTATCATTCTTGATTATCTCTACCCAAGGCGTTGCCTTGGGCTATGGAATTCATTGGGCTTTCAGCCCGCCCATTCTAAATCCGAAACTTCAGTAAAGTTACCTCATGGGGTATAAGCCTATTTGTAACTATAGGTAACTTTATTACCTCATAACCTTAAAACTCTAAACTGAGTTCATAAACTTATAAACTAAGCCTATCTTAAGTCGATCACCTCAATGCCAGGATGGCTTTTAGTGTTGAACTTGAAGTCGGCATCGTTCCAATGACGGTGGGTGCGCACGTTGCTCACGCGGATACGTGTCCACTCTCCGCGATTGTCCTTCACACGGATAGAGACGGGTAGCTGCGTGGACTTTTCAATCACGATGATGACGAGTTGCAATGCACTGTTCTTGCTCTGTGCCATCATGCGCACTTCGTGACAAGCCCTGCCATGATACGATGTATTGGAAAGTTTGAGATTGTACCCCTGCTTGTAGAGGTTGATAAAGGTGTAAGGATTCGCTTGTTGCTGCTCGGCAGCTGAGGGTTTGCTTACGTTCACCTCGTCGCTACCGTTCATAAGCGTCCACTGTGTCTTGCCATCGAACCACGTGGTCAAGGCACTCGTCTGAATCTTATACTTCGATCCTTGCATTTGGATCTTGCCATAAGCCGATCCTGCCTCATGGGTGCCTTTAAACTGTGTTCCCTCGAATTGTGCTTCTATGCCACCACTGTTTTTGATCTTTGCTGCCGTGTGGTCGAGCACTTGACGTGCCGTCTGAGCAAAACCCGAGAGGCTTACGGCACATGCTACTGCAAGGGTGGATATGATGCGTTTGATGTTCTTCATTGATAGTCGTTTTGCAATGTGTAAATATAAATGCAAATATAATGCTTTTTTATAAAAGTCAGCCAGATTATGGCCATAAATATGGAACACGTTTAACGCCTTTTTATAGCTTGTAGAGATGTGTTGAGGGTTTTAAAGGAGTATCTGACGGATTGAGAACTTTATGCTAAAGAAATTCAAAGCTTAGTTTACTGAAGTCTTCATATGGGAATAATGCTGGATAAGACTGCGTTTTCCCGCTGAACTTACTTCCCTCCCACATCCTTGTTCTGATTACCCCCCCGATCGCGTCAAAATTACCCCTCGATCGCGTCAAAATTATCCCTCGATCGCGTCAAAATTATCCCTCGGTCGCGTCAAAATTATCCCTCGATCGCGTCAAAATTATCCCTCGGTCAAGAAAATTCTGGACCAAGGGATAATTCAGATAAGAAAATTCATTAGTTTTGTGGGCGACGCGTCCCGCGTCGGCATCAATAGCGAGGAAGAAGTCTTTCAGTCAATACTGGGAGCGACGCGTCCTCGCGTCGGCAGCAAAAGCAAGCATTTTTCTAAGCACTTAATGATACTTACAGAAAACTTACTTCGCCGACGCGAGGACGCGTCCCCAGTATTGGCTGAGGCGCTATTAGTTCGCTTATGATGCCGACGCGTGACGCGTCTCCCACAAAACTATTTAAAGAGAATAATGTTCTAGCACGAGAGGAAATAGTCATCAGCTGTGCAGCTCCATGAGCTTCGCATCGAGTGTGGTCTCATCGGAGATGAGCACTTCGCGAGGTTTCGAACCGCGTGTGGGACCTACGATGCCTGCTCGCTCAAGTTGGTCCATAAGTCGACCAGCACGGTTGTAGCCGATGGAGAACTTTCGCTGAATGAGCGAGGTGGAGCCTTGCTGATGCACCACAATGAGACGGGCTGCTTCCTCAAACATCGGGTCGAGCGTCTCGCCCGAAAGATCGCCACCCTTGCTAACTCCATCGTCGTCCATCTCGGGTTCGGGAAGTTCGAAAGCAGAGAGATAGCCCTGTTGCTCGGAGATGAACTCGTTGATCTTCTCCACCTCGGGCGTATCGACAAAGGCACACTGTACACGCACGGGGGTGTTGCCACAGAGGAAGAGCATATCGCCCTTGCCGACAAGCTGATTGGCTCCGCCCTGGTCGAGGATGGTGCGGCTATCGATCTGCGACATTACCTTGAACGCCATACGGGCGGGGAAGTTGGCCTTGATGGTACCGGTGATAATATTGGTGGTGGGGCGCTGCGTGGCGATGACCATGTGGATGCCCACGGCACGTGCCAACTGGGCAATACGGGCGATGGGAAGTTCTACTTCCTTGCCCGCCGTCATGATGAGGTCGCCAAACTCGTCGATGATCACTACGATATAGGGCATAAATTCATGGCCATACTTGGGCAGAAGCTGGCGCGACTTAAACTTGGCGTTGTACTCCTTGATGTTGCGCACCTTGGCCTTCTTCAAGAGGTCGTAGCGATGGTCCATGAGTTGGCAAAGGCTCTTGAGCGTCTGCACCACCTTGGTCACGTCGGTGATGATGGGATCTTCATTGTCGTCGGGGATCTTGGCCAAGAAGTGCTTTTCTATGGGGGCATAGATGGAGAACTCTACCTTCTTGGGGTCGACCATGACAAACTTGAGTTCGGCAGGGTGCTTCTTGTAGAGCAAGGAGGTGATAATGGCATTCAGTCCGACGGACTTACCCTGACCCGTAGCACCTGCCACGAGGAGGTGGGGCATCTTGGCGAGGTCGACCATGAACACTTCGTTGGTAATGGTCTTGCCCAAAGCAATGGGGAGCTCGAAGGTGGACTCTTGGAACTTGCGCGTGTTGATGATGCTTTCCATCGAGACAATGCGCGGGTTCTTGTTGGGCACTTCTATACCAATGGTGCCCTTGCCGGGTATAGGGGCTATGATACGGATGCCGAGGGCGGAGAGGGAGAGGGCTATATCGTCCTCGAGATTGCGTATTTTGTTGATGCGCACACCGGGAGCGGGGGTCACCTCGTAGAGGGTAATGGTGGGGCCGATGGTGGCTTTGATACTCGAGATTTCCACGCCGAAGTTGCGCAGGACGGTGATGATGCGATCCTTGTTGGCATTCTGCTCTGCCATGTCGACGTTGGGGCCGTTGTCTTCGTAGTGCTTGAGCAGGGGAATGGTGGGGAACTTGTAATACTCCAAGTCCTTGCGCGGATCGTAAGGTTCCATTGAAGCCACTTCCTCTACGGTCTTTCCTTTGGCCTTGTCGTCGACTACGGGAGCGGTGATGTCGAGCTTCGTATCGGAAGTGGAAGGTGCTGAGGGCGAAGTCTCGCCAGCGGAATTGACCACGATTTCCATCTCGCCACTGGCAGCTGTAGGCTTGGACTCGTCGGTCGATGGGGCCGATACGTCGGTGCCGAGATCGATGGACACGGCACCACTCTCTGCCTCTTCCTGATCCTCTGCCTCGGCCTTGAGTTCTTCTTCAGAAAAATAGGGTGCGTTCTCATCGTCGGCATTGTCGGATGGTTCGCCCTCGGAGTCGGCATCAGGTGCTTCGTCGTCATTGATGGCATCGCTGGTTTCTTCCTCACCATCGCCAACAGCGGATTTGCGCTTCGCGAGTTTGTCTTTGATGAAGTCCTGCGGACGAAGCATACGGCGCACAACGTTGACCGTCTCGCTGGTGAGATACATCAGATAGAGCACGGCTACGACGAGCACTACAATCCATGCGCCCAGACTTCCGAGATTGTCGGTGAGCTGGCGCGTGATGTAGCTACCGTGGTTGCCACCGAGGCTAAAACCTACATTCTTGGTGATGCGATCGGGCAGCATCTGCGTGATGAGCGACATGAAGGTGGAGCCCCATATCATGACGATGGAAAGGTTGACAAACCATTTCCATAGACGCACGCTATAGGTATTGATCAACTTCACACCCACCAAAAGCAAAAATACGGGGATGAGGATGGAGAAGAGGCCAAAACAGGTGTTCATCAGATAGTCGGAGAGGTAGGCGCCGAGTTTGCCTCCATAATTGGCGGCGTGGGTCAGTGTGCCGCTCTGCACGTAGCTCTGATCAAAGCGTCCCGTGAAGATGTTGGACACGACGCTGATAAGCAGGAATATGCTAATCACCAACACGAAGAGGCCTATGACGAACTGCACATTGTCGGCACGGCAATAGCTCTTAAGCATGAAGAATTGCTTCTTCATGCGTTCGATGCGCGGGGCTGGAGCTGGCATGGTGCCGGGGTTGCGTCGTTTCTTATTGGGAGTAGTCTTTTTTGCCATGATACTTTATTGCTTGTCTGTATAGAACTTGATCAGCCGAGCGAGAGAACGCTGACATACGGGGCAAAAGGCTGCAGTTTCGTTGGTCTTCATACGGCAGTCTTGAAAGGCTCGATATACGCCTTTCGACATGTACCCCCCGCCTTCGTACACGCCTATGCGATCCATATGCTTAAGATCGGGCTTCGTGGGGATGGGGGTATGCTTGGGAAGCATGTCTTGCCACTTCTGGCTGAAGTCGTGCAGAGTGGTAAGGTTGGGTTCCCAAGGCTCGGTGGCTGAGCTGTAGTAGTTTTCGTACTGATCGTCGTAATAATATTCGTCGGCCAAGCCGCCAAAGCTGTGACCAAACTCATGGACTACCACTGGGCGAAAAGCTGCGTGGTGGGTGGTGGTCAGGGTGTAGGCGTTGTAGATGCCTCCGCCACCATAGGTGTAGGTGTTGGCAAGAATGATGATGTGCTCGTAGGGAATGCGCGCCAAGAGGTTGTGGAGGTCGCGCTGATGGAGCGTGGTAAGATAGCGATCGGAATAGAAGGTGGAAAAGTGGGAACTTAGCGCGGTGTTGCGCCAAAGGCCTTCCTTGGGTATGCTCACGTCGCTATCTTGCGAGGCTGCTGCCACAGCTACGAAGTTGAAGCGATCGGCATAGCTCTTGAAGGGCTCGTGGCTGAGAATGGAGTTGACCGCGGTCTGGGCATCGCGATAGAAATCGTCGGCTTGAGCAGCAGTGTAGCCTTCTGCCACAATGGCCACGTCGATCTTGTCGGCTGGAGATCCGCTCTGATGTAAGTAGCGATGGGGCGGAACGGGAGTATGGTCGAGCTGACGAATGAGGATGTCGTGGGGATAGACCTTGTGGGAGAAGGTGGATGATACGTGGTGGTTGAAGTCGTAGAGCCTTACGGTGACCTGTGCCGAGTCGGTGGGCATGGGGAGCAGGAAGGTGTTTTCAAAGGAGCGCGTGGTCTGCGTGGCTTCTTCCGTGGTGAGCCACTCCTGGAAGAGTGTAGAGAAGGACTGACGATAGAGCGTGTCTCCAGTACGAAGATCGGTGAGCGTGATGTCGCCATTTCCACGCAGGGGGATGCTGTCGAGGTGGGCTGTACGGCCTGCCCATCCCGCAAAGCTGCATAGTTCGGCCACTGAGATGTGCTGCTCATGGACGTTGCCGCTGAAGTCGTAGTCGATGCGCAGGGTGCGCTCTGGACGGGCGGCTATGCTAGAAGCGCACCATGCTGAAAGGCATAGCGCACATATGAATCGTAACATTCGCGTTTAGGAATAAAAATAATGTATGGGATGCTTTTTCGTGATTGCAAAGATACGTAAAAACTTCGGAAACGTTACCTTTGCAGACAATAATCAGAGACTGACTTATGAACAAACTTATACTGACTGCCGATAGCGGCAGTACGAAGACGGACTGGCTACTGCATGACGGACAGCAGCTCACTGCAAGAATCTCAACACAGGGCATCAATCCTTTCATGCTCGACAGCAAGGGGATAGCTCAGATTCTGAGGGACGAACTCCTGACGGATGAACTCTTCAGAATGCCCGACGTGGTGGCTTTCTATGGGGCTGGATGCCGCGGAGAACTATGCAACGTGGTGGAGCTGGCTCTGCGCCGAGCTATTCCCTCAGCTCAGGAAGTGACGGTAGGATCTGACTTGCTGGGGGCTGCAATTGCGCTCTGCGGAAAGCGGGATGGCATTGCCTGCATTCTCGGCACAGGAAGCAATAGCGGACTGTATATCAAGGGGGAGGTGGTAGAGAATGTATCGCCTCTGGGCTACATTCTGGGCGATGAGGGTAGCGGTGCGGTACTGGGCAGAAGGCTGATTGGCGATGTGCTTAAGGGTATGATGCCTGCCACGATCTGCAGAGATTTCAGCGAGGAATATGGACTTACGGTTGACGAGATTATTCAGCGCGTTTATCGCGAACCATTGGCCAATCGCTTCTTGGCTTCGTTTGCGCCCTTCCTCAGTAGGCATCGCAAGGAAGATGCTATTCATGCGCTGCTGACAGATGAATTCGCCCGATTTTTCCGACGAAATGTCATGGCCTATGGTCGAAAGGACCTACCCGTTTCTTTCGTAGGAAGTGTGGCTTACTTTTTCCAAGATGAGCTCAAAGACGTCGCTAAGGAACTTGGACTTTCTGTAGGCCGTATTCTGAAGAATCCACTCGATGCTTGGGGGAAGGGTTGAGGATCTCTGATATGACGGAGGCTAAGTTTCCATAGGATGGATGAGCCTTTGGCGGTTTCTGCAAGATGGATGAGGAACCTTTCGAATGGATGGATGGTCGCGAAGCAATGGAAGGCATGAGCTACCCTTTTATGCGGAGCACATCTTGCCCTTGCATCTTCATCAAAGAGGCCACTCGAAGTATCCCTCTGACTGCACATCGTGACAGGGGACATGGGCTGCGGTACAGGCCTTTCTCCATAGTTTGCGATATCGAGCAGATAGGTTGGGCAATAGGACCACTCGTCGGGGATGAATCGTTTGGTCTACCTGAGCATAACTATTCTTACAGCCTTGGGCTACCACCATGAGGTCGACTTCTCTGCGACGTTGTGGGCTTGATGAAGATTGGAGGCTATCCCATACGCTGGCAAGCGGATGATCTAAAAGATAGACCGATTTATGACGAAAGATGACGAATCTGCCCTCTTGCACTAAGTAGGGGGTGGTGCACCTGCCGGTCGTTTGCAACACTCGGGGAGGAGTTATCGCATGGGGAACGAAATAGTTGTCGTTTACATAGGTCATTTTCTTTTCCGTACTATCTGCTGACAATGAAGAGAGGATGCATGATTGCTCGGGCGACTGTATGAAGTGTACTGCTGAAAGACCATTGACTTTGTAGACGAGCACACGAGGGGTGATGCGGGCGCTTATATGCTCTGCCATTTGCCCCATTATGCCCACCACAATGCATAGGGTCGTAGCCATCATTAGGTAGGTGCGGACTTTCCTTTTTTTAGCTTGAAATAAGGAGTAGACCATCACGGGAATAAGCCATATGAGGACTAATGTCCACCAAGATAACGAATGGTGGAAAGATGAACCGGGCAACGTGGACATCCATTGCAGAAAGTGTACCATCACATCTAATGTCCACGCTATGGCTGCTGCTAACGCAACACGCAACATGCCTATGGGCAATACGAAGAACAATAGGGCTAACGAAAGCAGCACATAGGCAGCTGGTATGACTACGAAATTGGCAAAAGTAGCATAAGGTGAGGCTACGTGGAAATAATAGAGCACAAGCGGCATCGTGCCCCACTGTGCACTCACCGATACACAGAAAAATGGATATGCTACATTGCGAACTAAATTGTATGCACCACGAGCACAGCTATTCTTCAGCCGAGGAATAACAACGTGGCGCACGTGGTCTGACTTTTTCCGTTCCGCGGGTCTACCCGCTTTTTTGAGTAAAACGAATTGACCATCATGCCATACGGGTAAGGGGTATCTCTGCCAAACGTATCTTTCGGCTAAAATGATGGCCAATACTGCAGCAAACGACATCTGAAACCCTACATCGTAGAGCGACAACGGATCGGCTACAAGCAATAGGATGGCTGATAGGGAGAGATTGTTGAGGGTAGCTCCACGACCTCGACCTATGCACACTCCGATCTGCATCAACGTAAACATGGTTGATGCACGAAGCAACGATATGGGCATGCCCACAAGGAATGTAAACGTCCATAAGAGTGACACGACCAATACCAATCCGATCGCACGTGACCACCATCGGCGCAAACGTTTCAGCACAAGAAAGTTGAAAATACTTACCAAGATGCCTAAATGAAGACCTGAAAGCGCAAGGATGTGGCTCGTGCCTGTCTCGGAAAAGACTTGTTGCGTGTCTTTCTCCAACAAGGACTTATCACCCAACGTTAATGCCGACAATACGGACAAATGCTCGTCCTTAAAATATCGCGCATATTCTTCACGCAGTTTTTCCCTGCATCCGAGCATTTTTATACGAAAACCTTCTATGAGTCCTAAAGGGTGGAGCGCGAGAGGATGAGTTGATGGGGATTTCTGATGAGTATGGGGTTGGAACTCTTTAAGGTTAGGAAAAGACTGAGAATTCGTGACCTGAGATGCTTGATTTTCACGAATATTGGGCTTGTCATTTTGAGAGCTGTTTTTTTCTGTGAAGTGTTTTCCTTTCATTGATTCTTCACTACCCCAAACGATAACGTTCTGCTTTCTACCTACGTATCCTGTGCCACTTATATGATGAACTGTGAGATAATCGGCATAATCAAAATCTGAAGGACACACCTTTTCCACACTACCCGACAATCTGCAATGAAAGAAGAGCTCATCCCCCACCTTAACTTGCTCTTCCCCATTTTTAGCCCAGCAATCTTTCGAAAAGGTGACTCTCACGACCTTCTCACTCCAAGCCTTATCTCCCTCGTGCAAACGTAAATCTAACGTTGTATAACGTTCCTTTTCCTTGTGAATATTCACCACATTTCCGATCCAGACCTTTGCCTCTGTAGGCCAATTGTCGATAAGCACTTTGTGGTATACGCACTGTGTCCATCCTGCCACAGCCATTATCATAGCCATCGCAGAAACAAGCATCATGCTCCACCCTGCAGCTCGCTCTTCCCCGCGCTTCAGACCATAAATTGCAATGGCAACAATCATTAAGAACAGACCGATACACAATAGAATCCATTGCATATGCCACTGTTTCGTAAACCATCCCAAAGTTATCCCAACACATAACAATACCGCATACTTAAGCATCGGATCATGCTTAAAAGGATTTTGAGGCAGACGTTTCGGCAATATACGTTCAAATGCCATTAGCGTATTAGATTTGTGTGGTAAATATTAAAGCTTATAGGTTGGGAGATCCATGAAAATATCTACTTTACCATGACCTTCTTTCCATTGATGATATACATTCCCTTAGGCAAACGGCTCAGATCCTTGGCTGTGAGCCGTTGACCAGAAATGGTGTAGATTGTACGTGGTGCGGGGCTGTGCATAATTCCTGCAAGAGGTTGGTCAATGCTCGTAGTCTCGATATCATGACTCAAGCTGAACAAACTGCTTACTGAATTCATGGTTCGTGGAATTGCTAAATATGCTTTATTTGCTCCATTAATGAATGTGCC
>CALEKA010000102.1 GCA_937898715.1 uncultured Prevotella sp. | reverse complement strand
CTGCTCTCGCCTTGCACTATCTTTGCATAAGATAGGCTGCGGCTCGGCATAACATTCAAGCAAGCTTGATGTTCTGCTCTCGCCTTGCATTATGTTTGCGTAACATGGATTATAATGCCGACGCGGGACGCGTCGCCCACGGTACTGGTTGAAGCGGTTCTTGATGGGGGAGGCGTAATATATATAAATGACTCAAGATAATGGAGAAATCAAGTAAATATGCATATAGCGTAGAGCCGTTTACGGAGGATTATTGCGGTAATCTTTCGTGGGGCAACTTGGGCAATTTGTTATTGCGTTGTGCTTCGATGCATGCTGGTGAACACGGATTTGGCTATTCTCAGATGATCAAGGTGCACCATGCATGGGTGCTCTCGCGTCTCGTTATTGAGATGGAGCAAATGCCTCGCACGGGCGAAGACTTCACTATCGAGACGTGGGTGGACCGACTCTATCGGCAGTTTACTGACAGACATTTCACCATCTATCGCTCAGATGGCACTACCTATGGGCATGCTACGAGCATCTGGGCACTCATCGATACGGAGAGCCGTCAGCCTGCCGACCTCGAAAGTCTGCCCGATGGTGGGTTCACCTCTGCGCTCATCCCCGATCGTCCGGCTCCTATCGCAACGATGGGACGTATGCGCATGAAGAATCCCGAACTTGCTTATACGCACAAGGCTGCCTTTTCCGACCTCGACATTAATGGTCACGTCAACTCTATTCGCTACATAGAGCTTCTGCTCGACTTCTTCTCAGCGCAGTATATCGCCAGTCATCCCATACGCCGTGTGGAGATGGCCTATTGCTTGGAGTCGTACTGTGGCGACGTGCTCGAAGTCTATCACGAACTCGATGCAAAGAACCTCAATCGCCATCTCTTCGAGATACGCAAGGGCGAACAGATCATCGTGAAGGGAAGCGTAGAACTATAAAGAAAGGCGCTCCTGCATAGATTGCTTATCATCTAATCAGAATAACTCATAAACCATACATATCCATGGGAAAAGTATTGATCATCGGCGCCGGAGGCGTCGCAACAGTAGCTGCCCACAAGGTGGCAAAGAACACCGACGTGTTCAGCGAAATCATGATAGCAAGTCGCACGAAGTCGAAGTGTGATGCCATAGTCAAGGCCATCGGCCGCGACGATATCAAGACGGCACAGGTAGATGCCGACAGCGTGGAGCAACTCGTAGCGCTAATGAACGAGTTTAAGCCCGATCTCGTGATGAACCTCGCCCTGCCTTATCAGGACCTCACCATCATGGAGGCTTGCTTGCAATGTGGCTGCTCTTATCTCGATACAGCCAACTATGAACCTAAGGATGAGGCTCACTTCGAGTACTCATGGCAGTGGGCTTACAAGGACCGCTTCGAGAAGGCTGGCCTGACCGCCATCCTCGGTTGTGGCTTCGACCCGGGCGTGACGAGCATCTACACGGCTTACGCCGCAAAGCACCACTTCGACGAGATACAGTATCTCGACATCGTAGACTGCAACGCTGGCGATCACCACAAGGCTTTCGCCACCAACTTCAATCCAGAAATCAATATCCGCGAAATCACTCAGAAGGGCCTCTACTGGGAAGATGGCCGATGGGTGGAGACCGAGCCTCTCGAGATCCATAAGCCCTTGACCTACCCCAACGTAGGTCCGAAGGAGAGCTACCTCCTCCACCACGAGGAGATAGAGAGCCTTGTGAAGAACTATCCCACCATCAAGCGTGCTCGCTTCTGGATGACTTTCGGTCAGGAATACCTCACTCACCTGCGTGTGATTCAGAACATCGGTATGGCTTCCATCAAGCCTATCATGTATCAAGGCATGGAGATCGTTCCCCTTCAGTTCCTCAAAGCTGTGCTCCCCAATCCGCAGGATCTGGGCGAGAACTACGAGGGCGAGACCAGCATTGGCTGCCGCATCCGTGGCTTGAAGGACGGTAAGGAACATACTTACTACGTCTACAACAACTGCTCTCACCGCGCAGCCTACGAAGAGACGGGTATGCAGGGCGTAAGTTACACCACGGGTGTGCCCGCTTGCATCGGTGCTCGTATGTTTATGCTCGGACTTTGGAAGAAGCCGGGTGTGTTCAACGTAGAAGAGTTCGACCCCGATCCCTTCATGGAGGAACTCAACAAGCAGGGCCTTCCCTGGCATGAGATCCACGATGGTGATCTTGAGCTCTAATTAGCTATGGACATTAGTTTGTCATAATTTATACTTTTAATGATTTGCGCCTCGGCCTTCGGGTCGGGGCGTTTTTGGGTATGTGGGGTGGGGAGTCCTCATCAGTTATGGGGGCGACGCGTCCCCGCGTCGGCATCGATAGCTTGCTTATTTACACTTCAAGCAGTGAACCCATAGGCAGTGGGGGCGAAGTGTCCCGCTTCGGCTTGGCACGCGAAGCTCGATGCCGAGCGTGTCAAAGATCTCATAATCTCTTGCATCGCCTCAGTGAATTTGCTGTGTCTCAGTGAATATGCAGTGTCTCGGGCATCGAGCCCCTCGCCACTGCGCCGAAGCGGGACACTTCGCCCCCACTGCCCATAGGCTCACAGCTTGGGTCTGTGGCAAGCAAAGCGGGACGCGTTGCTCACAGAACTGATGAGGTTTTCATGTGTGATTCTATATATAGTCGTCTGCGATTTGGTGGATGCGCAGCGTGGATTCTTTTTCTTGGGTGCAAAGGTAGAGTAAGCGCAGATGAAAAACAAAAAGAGTGAACAAACTGTACACTTTTTCTGCAGAGCCTCGCGCTTATATGCGTGCGCACGCATTACAGCAAAATTCTGGGTAAGGGAGCTACACTATATCATCATGATTGCAGAAACGCGCTGATAATGAGATTCTTCGGCAAGATGAAACCTGCCACTCTGCTTGCACTCATTCCTACACTCCGACCGTGTAAAAATTATCCCCCCATGCAGGAAAAATTATCCCCCCTTGCAGGAAAAATTATCCCCCCATGCAGAAAAAACTGCAAGGGGGATAGATAGTGAGGGCAAAAATGACGGAAGAGTGTAGGCAAATGGATACTGCCTGCACTGCTTAAATGATTGACTTTCAGCAATATACCGTCAAAGAGTGAGGGAGTGGGGGAACAATCAATTGATAAATCTCTGACGTGCGTACGCGCGTAGGGCAGTCATTTTCGTGGGCGATTATTTCTCGGTCCCTTCATGGAGCGGATGAGAGCGTTCGTAGTCTTCCACCTCTTTGCGGCTACGACTCATCGTGACGAGATATACACCGCCGAAGATAAGCACCACGGCAATGCCTTTCACCCAGTTGAACGAATCCATGCCCCAACAGATGGCCACGATGCATGCCACGATGGGTTGCACATAGTTGTACATGCCAGCCACGGTGGGTCGCAGATTCTTCTGTCCCACGACGATGAGCATATAGCTCAAGAATGTGGCACCGACGACGATGAATGCCAGTCCGGCTATCTCCGACCAGTGGAGGGCTGTCCATGAAGCCTGCATGAGATCGCCTGCTGAGAAGGGTAGGGTGCAGATGAAGGCGTAGGTAAACATCCACTTCATGATGGTGATGAGTGAGTAGCGATTGACAAAGTCCTTGTAGAGCACGATGTAGAGCGCGTAGCATAGTTGGGCGGTGAGCACGAGCAGGTCGCCCCAGATGGCATAGTTGCCTGCCGACGAGGCGGCAGCCTTCGTACCGCTACTACTGCCCATGATGAGCATGAGTGCACCACACGCACCGGCTGCAATGCCGAGCACCTTCTTGCCCGTGATAGGCTCTTTGAGGATGAGTGCTGCCAGTACCATGGCCCATAGTGGCATGCTCGTGGTGATAATCGATGCATCGCCGGGCGAACTGAGGCTCACGCCGAAGATGAAGCACCCTTGATTGAACACGATGCCGAGCAGGGAAGCGCCAAAGAGGCGGGCGAGGTCTTTATGGTTGACGTGTTCGGGCTTTTGGAATAGCGATGCTATCCAGAAGAGTATCATGGCTCCTGCAATGCGCAGGTCGGTCACGACGAGCGGACTTACTGCTCCGCCGAGCATGATGAATTTGGAGATAGGCGACATGAGTCCCCACATGCTGTTGGCACCCAGCATGGAGAGATGGCCTTTGAGAGATTGTTGCATGATAGGTAAAGCCCCTCCCCCCCATCCCCCTCCCCCTAACGGGAGAGGGGGAGCAGAATGCGACTAAAGGATGAAGGTGAAAAAACTCCAGTACTGTTCCGTCATTCATCAGAAGTAGCAGAATGCGACTAAAGGATGAAGGTGAAGGGGGAATGTAGGGCAGAAAGGATATTTTTAATAGTTTAGAAAAAAATACTTTACTTGAATCGAGGTAGAGGTATACACAGACCAATACCGCCTAAAAGATAATAATCCCATAAAGTAGCTTTCATGGTTTTTTATCCTTTAGGCGGTATATGTTCCCCCTCTCCCGTAGGGGGAGGGGGTTAGGGGGAGGGGCTGCTCTCCCGTCAGGGGAAGGGGGCTAGGGGGAGGGGTTGCTTATCTGATAATCGTAGCCTCGCGGTCGGGGCCTACCGATACGATCTTGATAGGAGTGCCGGTGGCCTGCTCGATGTAGCTGATGTAGTCGGCAAAGGCTTTGGGGAATTCCTTCTCGCTGCGTACGCCTGTGATGTCGGTCTTCCAGCAGGGAAGTTCTTCGTAGACAGGCTGCCAACCCTCGGTGTCGTAAGGCATTTCGGTCACGGTCTTGCCGTCCTTAGTATAAGCGGTACATACCTTGATGGTGTCGAAATCGTCGAGCACATCGCCCTTCATCATCACGAGGTCGGTCACGCCGTTGATCATGATGGCATATTTCAGCGCTACGAGGTCGAGCCAGCCGCAACGACGGTTACGACCCGTTACGGCACCAAACTCGTTGCCCACCTTGCGGATGTAGTCGCCCGTCTCGTCGAAGAGCTCTACGGGGAATGGTCCTCCACCTACGCGGGTGCTGTAGGCCTTGAAGATGCCAAACACGTGGTTGATAGAGCTGGGAGCAATGCCTAAGCCTGTACATACGCCACCGCTTGTGGTAGATGAAGAAGATACGTAGGGGTAGGTGCCGTGGTCGATGTCGAGCAGTGAGCCCTGTGCGCCTTCTGCCAGTACGTTCTTGCCTTGAGAGAGTGCGTTGTTGATCTCGTATTCCGTGTCGGAGAGGTGGAACTTGCGCATATATTCTACGCCTTCCATCCAGAGTTTCTCTTCTTCTGTGATATCGTAGTCGGTGAAGTGGAGGTCGCGGAGGATCTGCTCATGACGAGCCTTCAGGGCTTGGTATTTAGCCTCAAATCCTTCCTCGATATCGCCCACGCGCAGACCCACGCGGGCTGCCTTGTCGCTGTAAGTAGGGCCGATGCCCTTGCCGGTGGTGCCCACCTTGTTTTTGCCCTTAGCGGCTTCGTAAGCGCGGTCGAGCAAGCGGTGGGTGGGGAGGATGAGGTGGGCGCGGCGACTGATGTGCAGACGCTCTGTGAGCTGGTAGCCAGCAGCTTCGAGCTCTTTGGCTTCAGCCATGAAGAGGTCGGGAGCTATCACGCAACCATTACCAATAATATTGATTTTCTTCTCGTCAAAAATGCCCGAGGGGATGGAACGCAACACAAACTTCTTACCATCGAAGATGATGGTGTGGCCAGCGTTGGGGCCACCTGCAAAACGTGCTACTACGTCGTAGCGCGGAGTGAAGTAATCTACTACTTTACCTTTGCCTTCGTCGCCGAAGACAATACCCAGCAGGGCATCTACTTTACCTTTTTCCATAATGAGTATAAGGGAGAAAATGATTTCTTAGCTTCGGGCAACAGCGTGGGCCGTGGGCTCAAGGCACAAAGATGCCTCACGTAGTTGCCGCGCAAAGTTATGTTTTTTTTATCGTATGGAAAAGCTAAACCGATATAAATACGCACAGAAACGGTGCTCTCTGAGCGTTTATCGTAAAAAATAGCCCCTTGCACAATAATCATGGGCACAGTCGGAGCATAATTATATAAAAATTCATACCTTTGCACCCTATCTATACTTGTGAGGAAAGCTTATCAAGTGGGCTTAAACGTTCCCTACGAGCTCCCTCCTCAAGACAAAGCATAGGCTGAAACATACAAAAAGACTGCAACCCACAGAGAAATGATACAGACAGACGAACTCTCCGAACAACTACGCTTGATAAAGCGCACCCTGCGAGGCGTGATGAATGGTCCCGTGAGCGCTTCTATGCGCGAGAAGGGATTGGCTTACAAGGTGATATTTGGCGTAGAACTTCCCCGCTTGCTCGAACTTTCGCGTGAGTGGCCTCACTCTTACGAGCTGGCAGCTGCTCTGTGGAAGGAAAATATACGGGAGTGCAGACTCCTCGCGGGCATGCTCATGCCCCGAGAGCGCATGGATGCTGAATTGGCTACCCTCTGGGTGGAGCAGATGCACTACGTAGAGGAGGCTGAATGCACCGTGATGTATCTCTTCAGTCATGAGCCATGGGCCTCTGTCAAGGCTTACGAGTGGATAGCAAGCAGCGAAGAGATGTTTCAGGTATGTGGATATCTGCTCCTGGCGCGCCTCTTTATGGCGGGCGCAGTGCCTGGTGAGCGTGATACAGACGAGTTTCTCGACCAAACGGCCAGCGTGATGCGCACTCCGCAAAGCCTCGTGGCACGCGCTGCTGGCAAGGCTCTCGTGAAGTTTATGGACTTGGGACAGAAACAAGAGCTCGCAGGCGAACGCATGCTGAGAGAAGTGAGTTTGTGATTTTAATGAGTTTAGGAGTATAGTAAGTTTATGAGTTTAATAAGTTTAGGAGTTTAGATGGATGTATTGCTAAGTGCTTTGCTCTCGAAGCGACCTCTTATATTCTCAACTTCTCAACTTTCGTAGCGACTTCTTAACTCTTCAACTTTTCAACTCTTCAACTCTTCAACTCCTCACCCCCCCCCCCGCGCCCCCCTACCCCCCCTCCTCTTCAACTTTTCAACTCTTCAACTCTTCACCTCCCCCCCCCCCCCCCGGCGACCTCTTAACTCCTCTACTTTTCAACTTTTCAACTTTAAAAAAAGAACCCCCCCCTCCACTGTGCTCCGCGCACTATTCCCTATATGAAAGCATTACGATTTGATGCACTCCTAAAGCCCACCATCTGGGGCGGCGAAGAAGTGACGGGCCTAAAGGGTCTGTCTGATGCACCGCGCCAAGTAGGTGAAAGCTGGGAAATATCAGGACTTGAAGGCGACGAGACTCCCGTCAGTTCGGGTCCTTATAAGGGCATGACGCTCAAGCAACTCATCGGGCGCTTTGGCGCTGACCTGGTGGGTCGTCACAACTTCGAGCGTTATGGCACAGCCTTCCCGTTGCTCGTCAAGTTTATGTCGACAGCTAAGGATCTCAGTATTCAGGTACATCCCGACGATGCTATGGCGCAGCGTATGGGGCACCCCTTTGGTAAGAGCGAAATGCAGTACATAGTGCATGCGAAGCCAGGGTCACGCCTGTTTGCTGGATTCAATGCCGACTTCTCCGCCGATGGCTATAGCCAAAGCCTTTCTGACGGCACGCTGATGGACCACCTCATGTGTCATACCACGCATGCGGGCGATTGCTTCTTCATCCCCGCGGGCCATATCCACTGCATCGGAGCAGGCAATTTCTTGATCGAAATACAGCAGTCGAGCAATGATACCTTCCGTGCCTACGACTTCGACCGCGTAGATGCACAGGGCCGTAAGCGTGAGCTCCACGTGGCTCAAGCACGCGAGGCGCTCGACTTCCGAGGGTATCCCACTCACCGACAGGAGTATCTGCACAGTGAGACGGGAATATCGGACTTGCTCCGTTGTCCAGAATTCGCAGTCAGACTGATTGAGACAACAGAACATACGCTCACGATGGACTATGCAAAGACCGATTCGTTCGTCATATATATAGCCTACGAGGGTGAAGCCACGCTGCGCTATGACGAAGGCAAAATTACGCTTAAAGCTGGAGAATCGGTGCTCTTCCCCGCTACGACTACGCATGTAGAGATCGTTCCAGCGGAGGGCGGATTTAAGGCACTTGAGACCTACTGTTAGTAAATACGCAAGCAACCATGTTGGACTTAAAAACAGACTTCGTCAATGCGCTCGAGAGCTTTGTGAAAGCAGAACTCCGCGCTTCGGGTGAGCCTGCCGACTATAACAACGAGGCCATACGCATTGTCGATGCACGCAATCACCTCTTCGTCAATGTGGGCCGTCAGCAGACCGATCAAGAACTCGGCATCTACTCCATACGCGACCTCTGCCACGTGGACGAAGAGAGTCTCGAAACCGTGCCCGATCGCATGCGCTTCCTCTCCATCGCACGCGAATATTTCGATTAAAAAATCTCTTATCTATCATGGGAAAAACGCTCAAACGCATCGGACTAAGCCTACTTCATAAGAAATACTTGTGGACGATCCTCGCATTCGTGGCAATCGTAGGCTTTCTCGACCCCAATAGCTTCTGGCATCGCCATCAGATATGCACGCAAAACGATGAGTTGCGCGACGAAATCGCAACGTATCGCACACAGTACAATAACGATACACGTGAACTTCGAGAGTTGGAACGCAACCCCGAAGCCGTGGAACGAGTAGCTCGCGTCAACCTCTATATGAAAACGGCCGATGAAGACGTCTACGTGATAGAAAACGAAAACAGTACTCCCGACAATCCATGAAGCAGACATTATATTATATAGGAGGCATATTGCTCGTAGTAGGCGCAGTGCTCCCATTGTTATGGCCCGAAGTTGCACCCTACGTGTTTGGCTTGGGCGCACTCATCTATGCACCTTGCCGCATCACCGATCGCTACGAAGGACGATCGCTGACCATACGCCGGCTGCGTCGTCAGCAAGTGTTGGGCGCGCTGCTTATGGTAGTGGCAGCCGGACTCATGTTTATGTCGGCGTGGCAGATACGCCCTTGCCGTGGAGGCGAGTGGAAAATCGTGCTCATCATAGCCGTGTTTATCGAAGCATACACCGTGTTTCGCATCGATCACGAGATGAAGAAAGAGCAGCAAGGGTAAGAACTTAATCAGAGACCTTAGGGCCTTACAAAGCGTTGGAGATATTCCAGATTAACGAGTAGTCTGGTATATCTCCAACGCTTTATCTTATAACCATCAACTTTAAGACAAACCTAATAACCTCAAAACTTCAAACAAACTTTATAACCTAATAACCTCAAAACT
>CALEKA010000101.1 GCA_937898715.1 uncultured Prevotella sp. | reverse complement strand
AGGACTACTTGACTAGGCTTTTACAGACGAACGCATTTTGATGCGTCTGCCCTGACATGATTCTTACTGACAATACATGAACGTTCAGATTTTTTCTTGGCCTTTATAACTGTTCAAATAGAACACATTGGAGAAATTCTTGCTTCTCGTGTCGATAAGAATAAGTATTTTAAGCTTTGGATATAGAAAGAATCCTTGTAAACTTGCTGGATTAGGCTGAATTTGGATCGCAAGATCTAAATCCGAACTTGAGTAAATTACTAATTTAGGGAGATAATCTACGATAAATGAAAAGTCCCCTTGTTACCTCATGTGTGAGGGTGCAAGGGGACTTTAAGCTTCTATGGCTTATGTTTCATTCAATAAATATCGGGATTAGTCGTTGCGGGGACGGCGGGCGGGACGGCCTTCGCCTCCTTCACGACGGGGACGACGAGCGGGACGGTCTTCCCAGCCTTCGGGCTTTTCTTCGAGTACGCGGTGAGAAAGGCGGAATTTGCCTGTCTTCTCGTCGATCTCGAGGAGTTTCACCTTGATGATATCGCCTTCCTTGATGCCGGCTTCCTCTACGGATTCGAGGCGCTTCCAAGCGATCTCTGAGATGTGGAGCAGGCCTTCCTTACCCGGCATGAATTCTACGAAGCAACCGTAAGGCATAATGCTTACTACCTTGGCATCGTATACTTCGCCTACTTCGGGGATGGCTACGATAGCACGGATCTTGGCTACTGCTGCGTCGATGCTATCCTTGTTGGGGCCTGATACTTGGATCTTGCCTACGCCGTCTTCTTCTTCGATGGTGATAGTGGCGCCAGTCTCTTCCTGCATACCCTGAATGATCTTTCCGCCCGGGCCAATAACGGCTCCGATGAATTCCTTAGGAATCTCGAAGGCTTCGATGCGGGGTACGTGGGGCTTGAGTTCGGGACGGGGAGCGGGCATGGTCTCGAGGATCTTGTTGAGGATGTGCTCACGAGCCTGCTTAGCCTGTGCGAGTGCCTTTTCGAGGATCTCATATGAAAGGCCGTCGCACTTGATATCCATCTGGGTAGCGGTAAGACCCTTGGCAGTACCCGTGGTCTTGAAGTCCATATCGCCCAGGTGGTCCTCGTCACCGAGGATATCGCTCAATACGGCATACTTGTCTTCACCAGGATTCTTGATCAATCCCATGGCAATACCGCTTACGGGAGCCTTGATGGGCACACCAGCGTCCATGAGGGCGAGTGTACCGGCACATACGGTGGCCATTGAAGAAGAACCATTTGACTCGAGGATATCGCTTACTACGCGTACGGTGTAAGGATAGTCTGCGGGGATCTGACCCTTCAGAGCACGCCATGCGAGGTGGCCGTGGCCGATTTCACGACGGCCTACGCCGCGCTGAGCTTTAGCTTCGCCTGTTGAGAAGGGAGGGAAGTTGTAGTGGAGGAGGAAGCGCATGTAGCTCTTATCGAGCACATCGTCTACCATCTTTTCGTCGAGTTTCGTACCGAGTGTACAAGTGGCGAGAGCTTGTGTTTCACCACGAGTGAAGATGGCCGATCCGTGGGGCATGGGCAGAGGAGATACCTCGCACCAGATGGGGCGGATGTCGGTGGTCTTACGTCCGTCGAGACGCTTGCCTTCGTCGAGGATGCAGCGGCGCATAGCGTCACGCTCTACGTCGTGGTAGTAGCGGTCTACCATAGCGTTCTTTTCCTCGAGCTCGTCGGCAGAGAGTTCGGGATGAGCAGCAGCGTAGCGCTCCTTGAAGTCTTCACGGATTTGCGTGAAGGCATCTTCGCGCTGGTGCTTGTCGTGGTCGCCAGCTTCGGCGATGGCATAGGCGGGCTTGTAGCATTCGTCTTTTACCTGCTGACGGAGTTCTTCGTCGTTTACTTCGTCGTCGTACTCGCGCTTCACGTCAGTACCGAGTTCCTTAGAGAGCTCTTTCTGGAGTTGGCACATAGGCTTGATAGCTTCGTGAGCCACCTTGAGAGCTTCGAGCAGTGCGCTTTCGGGTACTTCGTCCATTTCGCCTTCTACCATCATGATGTTCTCTTCGGTAGCGCCTACCATGATGTCCATGTCGGCTTCCTTGAGCTGATCGAAGGTGGGGTTGACCACGTACTCGCCGTTGATACGAGCTACGCGAACCTCAGAGATGGGACCCTCGAAGGGGATATCACTGGCAGCGAGTGCTGCTGAGGCTGCGAAGCCAGCCAAAGCGTCGGGCATGTCTACACCATCGGCAGAGAAGAGCGTGATGTTGACATACACCTCGCAGTGGTAGTCGGCGGGGAAGAGGGGACGGAGGGCGCGGTCGACGAGGCGTGAAGTAAGGATCTCGTAGTCGCCTGCGCGGCCTTCGCGCTTAGTGAAGCCACCGGGGAAACGGCCTGCTGCGCTGTATTTTTCTTTGTAGTCACACTGGAGGGGCATGAAGTCTGTGCCGGGCTGAGCCGTCTTAGCAGCACAAACGGTGGCAAGCAGCATAGTGTTGTTCATGCGCAACATAACGGCGCCGTCAGCTTGCTTTGCCAATTTGCCAGTCTCGATGCTGATGGTGCGTCCATCGGGCAGCGAAACGGTTTTGGTTATCACGTTCATCTGATTATGTTTATGGATTTTTGTTTTACCTTCTGTAAATCACGCAAAAGTAGCAAATATTTTTCGGCTACGGGCTAATTAGCTTCTACTTTTTTCGTTTTCGAGTGGAAAAGGAGTCGGTATGCGAAAAAAAATGTTGTTTATTGCGTATTTTATGTGACCTACGTCTTGTTTTGTTCTTGCCGATAAACTACCTTTGCAAGATAGTAAGACCTAAAAATTCTCTTGTATTGACAAAACACATATCTTGCATGAATAAGTTACTACGCATTCCTTTCCTCCTATTAATAATGATGCTTCTGGCGCAGTGTCCTTCTGTAGTCAGAGCTCAGTCTCACCCTGATGCGGCTCAGCAGGCGGAGCGCCTCTTCGAATGGTTTAAGGCAGCTTCGGGCTTTGATCGCACCTATCCTCGAGAGAAGGTGTATCTTCATCTCGACAATTCGGCTTATCTCGAGAACGACTCTATATGGTACAAGGCCTATGTGGTGCGTGCTTCAAGCTTACTGCCCACCACGCTGAGCCGGGTGCTCTACGTAGAGTTGCTCAATGCTGATGGGCAGCTTATGGAGAAGCAGACGCTCAAGCTCGACTCTATAGGACAAGCAGATGGATGCCTCAAACTCAAGCTCCCCGTTCGTGCTGGCTACTACGAGGTACGTGCCTACACCCGTGAGATGACCAACTGGGGCGAGGGTGCTTGTTTTTCACGCGTTATCCCCGTGTTTACAGCAAGTAATCCGCAGCGCAAGCTCAATCAGTCGCTTGCGACGAATATCATGGATCTGTCTATCCCCGAGCCTTTGGAACACAACGGCATCACCGTGGGTTGTCCGCGTCCGTATGTGATGAAGGAGGCGAAGTATCGCTTGTTGGAATTTTTCCCCGAGGGAGGCTTTCGAGCCAAGGGCGTGGAGCAACGTTTTGCCTACAAGCTGACCGACGGGCGTGGTCAGGCGGTGGAGGACACGCTGCAGCTCTACGATGACAACGATCAGCTGATAGGAGAGACCTCGCCCGAGTATGATGGTATGGGTTCCTTCATTCTCCCCTCCGACATTGCGGGGGGCTATGCTAAGATTAAGAATTATAAGTCGAATTCAGCCAAGGAAGGTCGTGGCCGCTTCTCTTTCCCTAAAGCCACACAAGCCTATGTGCTCTCTACGCAGGTGGCCGACGACGGGTTGAACGTCACCATCACAGCCAACGACTCTGCACTCAATGCCCAGAGCCTCTTAGGACTGGCAGTGATCAGCCGTGAGAAGACGTGCTATTTCGATACGCTCACCGTGCCCCGCGAGGGTCTCGACATCTTTGTGCCTCGCAAAGCTTTGCGTGGTGGAGTGAATCGTGTGGAACTCTTCGACGTGGCAGGTCACAGCCAATGTACGCGTCTTGTGTGGATTCAGCCCAACGAAGCTGAGAACCGCCATGTGACCGTGCGTGTGCAGCAGAACAAGGCTGTATACGGACCCTTTGAGCCTGCTGCTCTGCGCCTGCAACTTACCGATGCTAAGGGTGCTCCTGTAAAGACCACCGTTTCGGTGGCTGTGCGCGATCTTAATGGCAATATCACCGACCCCAATGATGGCGGACTCGCTGCCGACCTCTTGCTCTCGTCCGAACTGCGTGGTTATGTGGCTCGTCCCGATCTATATTTTCAGAAAGACGATGCTGCTCATCGCCGCATGCTCGACCTCTTGCTCATGGTGCAGGGCTGGACGGCCAACTCGTTTAGCGTGATGTGTGGGGCCGACACCTTCCGCTTGCGCCAACCCATCGAAGACCGCCTCATACTGCGTGGTGGCCTCTATACCTTTAATAAGCGAGCACCGCAGCCCAACTTCTCGCTCGACTTTCGTGCTTATTCCATGAAGGGCAATGCCATCGAGGGTAGCACGCGTACCGATAGCCTGGGGCAGTTTGCCTTTGAGTCGATGGTAGACTTCCGTGGAGAGTATGTGGCGCAATTCAATACGCGCAATTCCGACAATAAGAAGCGCTGGAATCGCCTCACGCTCGACCGCTGGTTTGCCCCCGAACCTCGTCCGCTAACGGCTGTTGATCTTGATTTGAAGATCCCTGTAGCAGAAGATAGTCTTGTGGCTTTCGAGCAGGTGCGCAATTCTCAGCCCGAGCTCTTTGAGTGGAAAGACTCTTTGGCTCGTGTGCCGTCCACCTTGCTTAAGGGTGTGGAAATCAAAGCTAAGCGCAAGTATCATGGTTTTACGGGCAATCGTTACACTTACGGCGGAGGTCCGCAACACGGCATGAAGGTAGCCACCAAATTCTATAATGCTGAGTGGATGGTGGAACATGCTAAGGACTTGGGAATCGACCTCGGCGAGGTGGGCAATCTCGTGAGTCTCTTGGAAGTGGGCTATGAGGGAAGTAGTAAGAAAAATCGCGGATGGGATTATCTATCGGCAGCGCAAGGCTTGGGCAGATATACCACTTCGCGCAGTGCCGAGGAGGAGGTCGATCCTTATAACTCTTGGGGAATGTCTGTCGACAAGGAAACGGGGCAAATCACCACTGAGAGTGGTGTGACGCTCGACAAGCTCACCTCGCTCGAGACGGGCTCGTGGAAAGAACTGATAGACGACATCGATCGGTCAGAATCTGGCGTTCATGCCATCTCGCTTTATTACAACAATCGTCCAGCTGCCGAGACAGGCGGTCTCTATTCTAATTTGTTAGCGGAGGAGGTAAAATACATTGCCGTGGTGACCGATCCCTATGCCACCGATGCCGTGACGGGCGAAGCCAAGCGTAATAGTACGAATAAATACTCCGTCTATATCTACACCATCCCCGATTATTATCGCTACAGCAGCAAGCGTGGCGTAGACCGTCGTCGCATTCAGGGCTTCACGGTGGAAACGAAGTTTTATGCCCCCAATTATCGTACGGCCGATCTCCCCAACGACAAGGACGTACGTCGCACGCTCCATTGGGAACCCTCGGTCAAGACCGATGCTAATGGACAAGCTTCACTCCTCTTCTTCACCAACTCGCGTGACGGACAAACGCTCGACATCTCCGTGCGCGGTGTGAGTGCTGACGGGGGGATGATAGAATAAATAAAGGCGCCTGAAGGGGCGCCTTTATTCATTCTATAGTTGAGAGTTTATAAGTTTAATCGGCGCTTCGCGCCTAAGTTTAGAGGTCGGTTTTTGTAGCGAAGTTGTCGTGTTAGCTTATTAAGCGTGTATACTTAATGCTTCAAGTTTCGGATTTAGAATGGACGGGCTGAAAGCCCAATGATTTCCATAGCCCAGGGCATCGCCCTGGGTATCCCATAAGCAGTATTGTTTCGCCCTGTAAGGGCAAAAGTAGAAATATATTGTCCTTACTTCTGCCCTTACAGGGCGTATCATTCTTGCAATTCCTACCCAAGGCGTTGCCTTGGGCTATGGAAATCACTGGGCTTTCAGCCCGCTTTGCTAAATCAGAAACTTAAGTTAATGCTTATTAAGCGTGTAATACTTAATGTTTATTAAGCGTGTAATACTTAATGCTTATTAAGCGTGTAATACTTGATGCTTATTAAGCGTGTAATACTTAATGCTTATTAAGCGTGTAATACTTAATGCTTATTAAGCGTGTAATACTTAATACTTTATACTTAATACTTCTAATTAACAGCTCTATCTTCCACATGCCATATTTTCCTATGCTCAATGTAGGGGAAGAGATGCTCATCGTGGCTCACTACGACGATGGTGCGCTTCTGCGCTTCGTGACCAAGGATGCGGTAAAGCTCCGTACGTGAGGCTTCGTCGAGATGCGTCTCTGGTTCGTCGAGCAAGAGCAAGTCGGGCTTGGGAGCAAAGGCGCGAGCCAGGAGCGTGCGTTGCCATTGACCACCGCTGAGGTCGGAGATGGGGCGCGAAGCTAATGAGGTGAGGTGAAAGAGCTCGAGCGCCTCTGCTGCCTGCTTGCGATGCTCCTCGCTAAACGATTGCCAGAGCCGCTTCCTGCAAGCCATGCCTGAGAGCACAATGTCGGCCACGGTGGTGGGAAACTGACGATCGATGTGGCGATATTGTGGCAGATAGCCCATCACCACATGCTCCTTGCGCTCTATGCTTCCACAGGTGGGCTGAAGCAGTCCGGCGATGAGGCGAAGCAACGTAGTCTTTCCCCCACCATTAGGCCCGGTGAGCACCACGAAGTCGCGTTCACCCAGCTGCTCATTGATGTGGCAAAGCACGTGGCGCTCGCCGTAGCTTAGGCACACGTTGTTTATATTCAGTATTGTGTTGTCGTCTATCATTGCGTAAGAGATTGGGCAATCTGCCTCATTTGCTTTGTAACGTCGTAAGCCAGCGGATTAATCTCCACCACATGGGCGCCTACTTCGCCTGCAATGCGGCGTGCCGCCTGTCCATTGTGTTCTTTTGAGATAAAAGCCACGCTTACGCTGTCGTGTTTGCACGTATTGATCAGTTGTTGTAATGAAGCCGCAGAAGGGTCCTTTCCATCGTGTTCTACAGCCAGCTGTATGAGTCCGTACTCTCGTGCCATGTATCCCAGAGCAGGGTGGTAAATGAGGAATGAGCGCGAGCGGGCTTTAAGCAACTGAGCACGTAGCTCAGAGTCGAGCGTGTTGAGGCGTTGTTCCATCACGCTAAGCCGCTTTTCGTAGTCTGCACGGTGGGCAGGATTGTGAGCGCTGAGCACGCGCGCCACCTGTTGTGCCATGATGCTTAGATTCTTCGTCGACATCCATAGGTGTGGGTCGATGCTCTCAGTCTCTCCTCCGTGGCGATGACCATCTTCGGCAATCGTCGTGATGCCCTCGCGTAGTTCCACCAGTTGGAGTTCGGGAGCCGATTCTGCCATCTGTCGCAGACGCGTCTGTTCGAAAGGCATTGTGCCTACGCAAAATAGAATTTCGCTCTGACTCAAGTCGATCATCTGTCGGGGCGTAGGTTCGTAAGTCTCGGGGCTTGCTCCTTGCGGCATGAGCGTCTGTACGTCATAATCATCGCCAGCAATGCTGCTCACCACCCATCTGAGTGGCTCTATGCTCACAGTGAGTATAGGCTTGTCTGAGGGGGCTTTCCCTCCCTTGCAAGCGCTGAGGCAGAGGGTGAGTAGTAAGAGGAGTAAGAGTGAGATATGTCGCATAGGGATGGAGGAGAGGAAGAATAATTTTGTATATAATATAGTAAGTCTGTCTATAGTTTTTATCCCGTTCTGTGGGCGACGCGTCCCGCGTCGGCAGCAATAGGAAACGAGAAGTGGTACTATGGATACACTCCTTTGTTCGCCGACGCGGGACGCGTCGCCCACAGAATTATTGATTATCTTATCGATGCGCTCTTGCGCTTTACACCGCCCTATACGCTTCGATCAGCACCCAGTAGCGCACGAACTTGCCGATGGCCACGGTAATCATAGAGTAGGCCAACTTTGTGCGCAAGAAGCCCATGCTCACCGTGATCACGCTACCAATGATCGGCACCCATGCCAAGAGTCCTGCCCAGGCACCATAGCGATGAATCCATCGTTTTCCGCGTTCAAGCTTTTCGGGTTTCACCTTTGTCCAGCGCTCTATCCATTCCTCTTTGCCGAGCGATCCCACTCCGTAGTTGAAGAGCGCACCGAGCACATTGCCCGCGGTGCCCCAGAGCAGGAGTTCTGTAGGGTCGGTGCCCGCAGCGAGCAGCCCCACCATGACCACTTCGGAGGCAAAGGGCAGAAAACTTCCCGCTAAGAAGGCAGCAGCAAACATACCAATGCCGCCGTGGTGGATGAGTATTTCAAAGAATGCGTCCATATTGTGTGCTGATGGCTTTTTCGGGAATGTAGGGGAGGGGGAGCGTCAAAGCGCAGTCACGTAGTTGTATACGCCAAGTGCAGCTAATAGCGTGAGCACGATGTAGAACCATGCGTTGAAGAATCTTCCCTTGCCCAGCGCATAGTGGTGGGCAATGAGCATCGACGAGTTGGCTATGAAGAGGCGCATGAGTTCGTCGAAACACTTCGGCACAAGTAGCAACGCAGCCATGATGACCACTTCCATGGTGGCGACGACGTAGATGAGCATACGTGTGCGTATCTTGTCGTTGTAGGCAGTATGGAAGAAGTGAATCAATGCCATCACGGCAAGCAGTGCCATCAGTCCAGCTGTGATCCACTGAGGAAGCGTGAGCTGGCTGTAGTCGGGCAGGGGAGGAGTGATCCACGGCTCAAGGTAGAGGAATGCTGTATCAAACTGATTCTCCCACACGGCTATGGCGGCATAGAACCAGTAGGGGACCATTGCTCCAAGCAGACCAGCCAAGAATGTGCGCCACGTGAAATTGCGCAGTTGGAATATCATGCAGAAGTAGCTCACCAGGGCGAGCACCATCATGGGTGGAAACTTGATACTTGCAAGGCTGAGAAACAAGAATGCATGAAACACGTATCCCTCTCCCCTCACCTTCTGATAAGAGGCGAAGAGCATGAAGTAGCTCAGCACGAGGCAGGGCACAGCGAGTGCTCCAGAGTCCCACCGATGGAGTGCTGGACATACGAGCATGAGGCACAAGAAGGTGGTACTCATCAGTCGGGAACGTATGCGCAGCAATGCGTTGCGGTTGTTGAGTTCCATGATGAGGTAGGCCGAGAGTCCAGTTACGGCCAGTCCTGCCCAAAGTTGCCAATCGGCGGGGTCGGGCATGATCCATAGGATCAATGTGACGAGCGCCATTATCGGCAGTGTGAGCGTGCCAGATACTATGTTGTTTCTCAGTGTGTGCAAGGGATTAATGTGCTAATATGCTAATGTGACAATGTGCTAATGTGGCAATGTGACAATGTGCTAATATGACAATATGCTAATATGGCAATGTGCTAATATGCTAATATGACAATGTGCTAATGTGGCTGGCGCAGTGGGGCTGTGCAGAGAGGACTCTGTGGGCGACGCGTCTCGCGTCGGCATTGACACAGATTAAGAAGTAAGTTCAAAGGCAGAGAAGCTACTATTCAAGAAGTAAGTTCAAAGGCAGTGGGGGCGAAGTGTCTCGCTTCGGCGCGACTGCGAGCGGCTCGATGCCCGAGCAGGCGCAAAAGTCTCATGAGTCTTTGCCACGCTTCGGCATCGAGCCTCGCGTGTCAAGCCGAAGCGAGACACTTCGCCCCCACTGCCTTTGGGCTCACCTCTTGCTCACAATGTATTACTTATTACTTACCAGCTAACTTACCAGCCTTGTAATACTTAATACTTTATACTTAATACTTCTATCTTATAAGTCTTGCCCAATATCTCTGCGGAAGTATTTCTTCTCAAACTGTATGTGCTCGGCGCCTTTCATCGATTTGGCGAGAGCTTCAGCCTTGTCCTTGCCATACGAACTTACGGCGATGACGCGACCACCAGCAGTGACGAGCTTGCCGTCCTTTATGGCTGTTCCGGCATGGAATACCACACTGCCCGGTACGTCGGCGCCAGTAATCTCGTAGCCCTTGTCGTAAGCCTGTGGATAACCGCCCGACACACACATCACGCACACGGCTGCACGCTCGTCGAACTCTACCTGACGCTTGTCGAGGTCGTCCTGTGCTACACCCTCGAAGAGGTCGACAATATCGCTCTTCAAGCGAAGCATCACGGTCTCCGTTTCGGGGTCGCCCATGCGGCAGTTGTACTCTATCACCTTGGGCTGTCCGTCGCAGTTGATCAAGCCGAAGAAGATGAAGCCCTTGTAGTCGATGCCATCGGCTGCAAGGCCCTCCACGGTGGGACGGATTATTTCGTTGTCGACCTTTTGCATCCATTCTTTTGTAGCAAAGGGTACGGGTGATACTGATCCCATACCGCCGGTGTTGAGGCCCGTGTCGCCTTCGCCAATGCGCTTATAGTCTTTGGCTTCGGGCAGAATCTGATAATGCTTACCATCGGTCAGTACAAACACGGAGCACTCTATGCCCGAGAGGAACTCCTCTATCACTACGCGGCTTGAAGCGTTGCCAAACATGCCACCGAGCATGTCGCGCAGCTCCTTCTTGGCCTCTTCGAGCGTGGGCACAATGAGCACGCCCTTGCCTGCACAGAGACCATCGGCCTTGAGCACGTAGGGCGGTTGCAACGTTTCGAGGAATCGGCAACCATCCTCCACCTGTGTGCCGTCAAACGTTTCGTAGGCAGCAGTAGGTATGTTGTGGCGCTTCATAAATCCCTTAGCAAAGTCTTTTGAGCCTTCCAGCACGGCACCAGTCTTTGACGGACCAATGACGGGCACCTGCTTCACGTCGTCGCGGGTCTTGAAATAGTCGTAAATGCCCTTAACGAGTGGATCTTCCGGACCCACTACGACCATGTCGACTTTATGGCTAACTACGAAGTCGGCCACAGCATCGAAATCGTCGGCTTTGATAGCCACGTTCTCGCCCACCAATGCAGTACCTGCATTGCCTGGTGCAATATAAAGCGTTTCGACCTTTGCACTTTGTGCAATTTTCCAAGCCAGTGCGTGCTCGCGGCCGCCACTGCCCAAAAGTAAGAGTTTCATAAGCGTACGTTTGATTGATGCTACAAATTTACATTATGCCCTCCGATAGGCAAAGTTTTTTGTAGAAAATCTTTCAATCTTTCCGTCATTGATTGTGTCTTGCCTAAGGATGCCTTCACGCGCGCGCATTACAGCGATTTTTTACTTTGACTGCTTGCACACTGCTGCTTAATGGTGTGTAAGCTTTTTGATTATCAATGTGAAACGTGACAACTTGTGCCTACACTTTTCCTGCACTATCTCTTGCATTCTTCTTCATATGCTATAGGGAAAATTAGTGGTGGAAAGAGGAAAAATTAGTGGTGGAAAGAGGAAAAATTAGTGGTGGGAAGAGGGAAAATTAGTGGTGGGAAGAGGAAAAATTAGTGGTGGGAAGAGAAAGGGTGAATGGCTGGTAAAGAAATTCCGATGAAAGCGCATTTTTTTGGGGGGGAGTTTCCGTATGTAAAAGACTTTGCAAACCCGCCAACGCGTCTGCAAGTGTTATAATTCTTACTGAAGTTTAGGATTTAGAATGGGCGGGCTGAAAGCCCAATGAATTCCATAGCCCAAGGCAACGCCTTGGGTAGAGATAATCAAGAACGATACGCCCTGTAAGGGCAGAAGTAAGGACAATCTATTTCTACTTTTGCCCTTACAGGGCGAAACAATACTGCTTACGGGATACCCAGGGCGATGCCCTGGGCTATGAATATCATTGGGCTTTTATCGTCATCATCGGCTGCGTCTCAGCAATTCAAGCAAGCTTGATTGCATTCGACTTGCACGATGATTCAGCCCGCCCATTCTAAATCCGAAACTTGAAATTCTTGTAGTATGAGTACATCTTAAATTGAACTTCTAACGAACTTATTTTGTGACATTTTGAATAGATGAAAGTGCAAAAATCCCTGTATTCATCGCAAAAAGCGTCCATTTTCTGTCACACATTGCCTCAAAAACGAGGCGTGATGAGGAAAGATGTAGGCGCAGTGTGGGAGAAGTGTAGGAAAAGTGTAGGAAAAATCTGCTGCAGACGTTTTGAAAATGCTTGATATTCACGCGGGAAGTGTAATCAGAGTGTAGGATGTAGGTTGTTTCGCTTCCGAAACTCTCTGTATGTGCGCGCGTAAGGGAATTCTTGTTGGCCCAGATAAATCAAAAAATAATCGCACATAAAAATACTTCATATTCCAAGCAAACCTATAACTTTGCAGCATGAAACCTATTCGCAAACGAAGTCTCGAAGAACGCTTCAATACGCTGACTCACTTGGCTGGAGTGGTATTTACTCTTATAGCCGCATGGAGCATCCTTCGTCTGGGGTACGGCAGCAATTGGAAGAATGCATTCGGCGTGACCTTCTTCACCTGTGGCATGCTTCTGATGTATGCAGCCAGCACACTCTATCATTGGTGTATGCCCGGTCGGACAAAGAAAGCGTTGCGCGTGCTCGACCACATAAGTATCTACGTGATGATAGCAGCCTCGTATACGCCCATGTGTATTGGCGTGGTAGGAGGTGCGCTCGGTTGGACGGTGTTCGGCATACTTTGGGGTGTGGCACTCGGAGGAATGGTCTACAAGATTACGGCGATCAATCGCTATCCCCGACTTTCGCTCCTCATCTACTTAGTGATGGGATGGACGTTCGTATTCATCGCCGAACCCGTGTGCCGCAATATTAGCACGGGAGCCCTGCTCTGTCTCTTAGCTGAGGGTGCGTTCTATACCTCGGGCACCTACTTCTTTGCCCACGATGATCGCCACTTCTTCCATGGCGTATGGCACATCTTCGTGCTCCTTGGATCGATCAGTCATTGGCTTGCCATACTTCTGATTCTTTCGTAGAGGATAAGGAATGCAATGCTTTGAATCACAGCAATCTGCGCATCGCGTGATAATGGCTCATTCACTCTCTCGATAATTCATTCACTAAAAAATAAATAACATCATGAAAACTCCTATCGCAACCACTCAGGCTCCTGCAGCCATCGGTCCTTACAGTCAGGCTATTGAAGTCAACGGCGTAGTATACGTGTCAGGTCAGCTCCCCATCGATCCTGCTACAGGCAAGTATGCAGAGGGCGGAATCAAAGAACTCACCGCTCAGTCGCTCACCAATATTAAGCACATCCTCGAACAGGCAGGTTTGACCATGGGTAATGTGGTGAAAACAAGCGTTTTCTTGGCAGATATGGCAGATTTTGCCGAAATGAACGAGGTCTATGCACAGTTCTTCTCAGCTCCCTTCCCCGCTCGCTCAGCTGTGGCGGTAAAGACGCTTCCTAAGGATTCTCGCATCGAGATAGAATGCATCGCTGTGAAGTAAAAACCTTCGATGAAACCGTAAGAAAATGCAAAAAGTAGGCGTATACCTCTCGTCGAAGGACAATCTTCCAGAGAGCTATGTGGAGGCTGCTCGCCAGGTCGGAGCACTCATCGGACGGACAGGGCGTACGCTCGTATATGGCGGCGCGCGCAAAGGGCTTATGGAAGTGCTTGCGCAGAGCGTGAAGCAACACGGCGGACGCGTATATGGCATGGTGCCCGAGATTATCGAGCAACGAGGCCTTGTGAGCGATGCAATCGATGTGACATTTCGGTGCGTCGATCTCAATGATCGTAAGATGATGATGAATCGTGAGAGCGATGTGCTCGTAGCACTACCCGGAGGTATCGGTACACTCGATGAAGTGTTTACGGTGATGGCCAATACGGTGATAGGCATTCGGCACCAGCCCGTCGTGTTCTACGACGTCGACGGATGCTGGGATGTACTCCTTGCTGCGTTAGATGATCTCTTTAGACAAGGGCTTATAAGCGGTTGTCCGTCAGATTATTACAGCGTGGCGCACAATCTGCAGGAACTCGAGGCTCTTTTATGACGCAGAGCGTGGTGTATAGAGCCTATTGTCGATGATTCATGCCTCTCCTCTCTCTGTAAAAGCAGGAACTGAATCTTTGCAAAAATACTTATTCATAACTCCCATTCGGCACTCGTGCATTATCAAAAAGCACGGTTCCCGAATGGGAGTTTTCCTTCCTCTAATCCAAGGTCACGATGGAATTGAAATAAAAGTTTTAAAAAAGCAAGGCAAAATACCACTTGAGACCAAAAATAATTGCTAAATTTGCGCATTACTATATAGCTGTACGATATGAACGACGAATTGAGAGTCATCATTAGCGGCGGAGGTACGGGCGGACACATCTTTCCTGCCGTATCGATTGCCAATGAAATACGAGCAAAGCGCCCCGATGCAAAGATACTTTTCGTGGGTGCTGAAGGACGTATGGAAATGCAACGTGTACCAGCTGCGGGCTATCCGATCAAAGGACTTCCCATTGCTGGTTTCAACCGCAAGAACCTGCTTAAGAACGTGCCCGTACTTTTCAAGATTATGAAGAGCCGTCGGTTGGCGCGCCAGATTGTCCGTGAGTTTAAGCCTCAAGTGGCAGTAGGCGTGGGCGGATATGCCAGCGGACCTACGCTCAATGTGGCAGAGTCGATGGGTATTCCCACCTTGCTGCAAGAGCAGAATTCTTATGCAGGTGTGACTAACAAAATTCTCGCTAAGAAGGCTCGCAAGATTTGTGTGGCATATGAGGGTATGGAGCGTTTCTTCCCCGCAGACAAGATACTCTTTACGGGTAATCCTGTTCGACAAAATCTGCTCGATAGTTCTGTGTCGAAAGAAGAGGCTGTACGCTCCTTCGGACTCGTTCCGGGTAAGCAAACAATCTTGATCGTCGGAGGCTCACTCGGAGCTCGCACACTCAACGAAAGCATCCTCGGCAACCTTCCCCTCGTGAAGCAGCAGAGCAAGGTGCAGTTCATATGGCAGACGGGTAAGTACTATAGCGAACAGATTCAAGCAGAGCTTAAGCGCCGCGGTTGTCCTGAGAACCTCAAGGTGATGGACTTCATTAGCGATATGAAACAAGCATATGCTGCTGCCGACCTCGTGATATCTCGTGCTGGCGCAGGCAGTATATCAGAGTTTTGTCTGTTAGGCAAACCTGTTATTCTTGTGCCCTCGCCCAATGTGGCAGAAGATCATCAGACGAAGAACGCCCTCGCATTGGTACAGAAGAGCGCAGCACTCTATGTGCCCGACGCCGATGCTCGCCGCACACTCCTCCCTCTGGCGATCAATACCGTGGCTGATCATGACAAACTTGAGAATCTGAGCCGCAATATTGTACAGCTTGCTCGCCCCAACGCAGCCTCCGATATAGCCAACGAGGTGATCCGTTTGGCTGAAGCACAGAAATAGTCGGCTGGAGCCAACAGTGATAATAGAGCGAATCGCAGCAATAGTAAACTGAAATAAATAGGACGTCCGGCGGGCTTAGTAATGCCGTCGGCAATATACATAGCATATTTCTCTAAGACAATGAAATCAGTATACTTTATCGGTGCCGGTGGCATCGGCATGAGCGCTCTTGAGCGCTACTTCCTCTCAAAAGGCCTCGTCGTGGCTGGATATGACCGCACTTCATGCGAACTGACCGAAGAGCTGCGTGCTGAGGGAGCCGATATCCATTATGAGGATAATCCCGATCTCATACCGGAAGCCTGTAAGGACAGAGACAATACGTTGGTGGTCTATACTCCCGCCATTCCCGCAACACACAAAGAATTGACATTCTTTCGTGAAAACGGTTTCGATATACAGAAACGCGCTCAAGTGCTTGGTACGCTGACACGCTCTATGAAGGGACTCTGCGTGGCTGGTACGCATGGCAAGACCACTACCACTTCGATGACTGCCCACCTCCTTCATGAGAGCCACGTGGGCTGCAACGCATTCTTGGGTGGTATAACAAAGAATTATGGTACAAACTATCTGCTCGATGCTAAAAGCCCCTATGTGGTGATCGAGGCCGATGAGTTTGACCGCTCATTCCATCATCTCCGCCCCTACGCTTCGGTGATCACTGCCACCGATGCCGATCACCTCGATATCTACGGCACAGAAGAAGCATATCTTGAAAGTTTTCGCCACTATACAGAACTGATTCAGCCCGGTGGCGCACTCATCCTGCATCGCAATCTCAAGATGAAGGCCAATCCGCAAGAGGGCGTACGCGTATATACTTACGATCGCATAGAAGGAGACTTCCACGCTGATAATATACGTATCGGCAACGGTCGCATCGTGCTCGACTTCGTGTCGCCGCTGGGAAATATTTCCGACATAGAACTTGGTGTTCCCGTAAGCATTAATATAGAGAATGGCATCGCTGCCATGGCACTTGCTCAGATAGCAGGCGCAACTCCCGAAGAAATACGCAAAGGCATGCTCACCTTCACTGGTGTAGATCGCCGATTCGACTTCGCATTGAAGACCGATAAGCATGTCCTTCTCTCCGACTATGCTCACCATCCCGCTGAGATTAAGCAGAGCATCCTTTCCCTCCGTGAGGTATTTAATGGTCGAAAGATCTCTGCAATCTTCCAACCACACCTCTACACGCGTACGCGCGACTTTTATAAGGACTTTGCCGATAGTCTGTCTCTCCTCGACGAGGTAATCCTTACCGAAATATACCCCGCTCGAGAAAAACCTATCCCTGGCATTACAAGCCAAATCATCTACGACAATCTCCGACCCGGAATAGAAAAACATATCATCGAGAAGAAGGATATTCCAGCTTTCGTCGAGAGTGAAGACTTCGATGTGCTCGTAGTGCTTGGCGCTGGCGATGCTGTGGATTATATTCCACAAATCAAGAAAATCTTGGAGAGCAAGTAATCTCAATGCAACTCTTAACAGGAAATAGAATTCCTTGGAAGAGCAAGTAATCATGAAACCGCACTAAAAGGCTCCTCCCTGAAGCGCAAATAATCAAGGTCCTGCTCTTAATAGAAACCTCTACATGAAGACATTAGCAAAACTCCTCCTGTTGCTGGGCATTATCGTATATCTGGTGTTTGCCTTTGCCGACTTTACACGCCATGGCGATACCACGGTGTGCCGACAGGTGGACTATACCATAGTGGATAGCTCCCATGCAGGCTTTATCACTGCAGAAGAGGCAGATCTGCTCCTCCGCAAGTCGGGGCTTTACCCCGTAGGGCGTGAGATGGATCATGTAGATGGTATAGCCATTGCTAAGGCTCTGAAGAAAAATTCCTTCATCGACTCCGTGATGTGCTACAAGGCTCCTAACGGAACGGTCAACGTGCTCATTCAGCAGCGCCTCCCTCTCATGCGAATTATGGCAGATAATGGCGAAGATTACTACATCGACGATAAAGGCAATCTGATGGATCCTCAAGGCTATTCCGCCGATCTCGTAGTGGCCACGGGAAGCATATCAAAATCTTTCGCCAAGACGAAACTCATCCAGATAGGTCGCTTCCTTCGCGATGATGCTTTCTGGAACGATCAAATAGAGCAGATTTACGTATCGCCCGACCAACGCATGCAACTCGTGCCTCGTGTGGGTGGTCACGTTATCGCCTTTGGCAATACAGACAGCATCAGCCAGAAGTTTCGCAACCTCTATGCGTTCTATGAAAAAGTAATGCCGCAGGTAGGCTGGAACAAGTATGCCGAGATATCGGTGGAGCACATCAGTCAAATCATTGGTCGCAAAAAGCGCAAAGGCTGAGGCACACTTTACACTCCTATATTAATATATAGAGAAATATGTAGGAACTTTATATATTAGATGTGTATACACGCACTGTCCCTAACGTGTGAGTCAATGTGCTCGCCACATACAATCCGAATAAACCTGATAACAAACCTGATATAAACCCCCGAATACAAAAAAGATTACATACATGCCAACAGAAGACAACTTAATAGTAGCTATCGAACTGGGTTCGTCGAAAGTGACCGGTGTGGCTGGACGCAAACAGCCCGATGGCGCCATCCAGGTGCTTGCCTTCGCCCAAGAGCCTTCGACTACCTTTATCCGTAAAGGACGCATCAACAATGTCAACAAGATGACGCAATGCATCGTAAGCATGAAGTCGAACTTGGAGCAAAAGATGCAGAAGAGCATTAGCCGCGTCTATGTGGGAATAGGCGGAATGGGTATGCACACGGTAGCCAACAGCGTGGTACGCCACTTCGATTCGAAGATGGAGATTACGCAAGAGATGATTGACGCTATGAGTGATGAAAATCGCAGCTCGGCCAGCCCCGACCGCGACATCCTCGAATCTGTACCCCAAGAGTACCACTTAGGCACACAGTATACCATTGATCCTGTAGGTATCCTCTCCGATGGTATCGAGGGCCACTATCTCAACATTGTGGCTAACTCGTCCGTACGCGAAGAGATACGCAACTGCTTCCGCTCAGCGGGCGTAAGCATTGCCGACCTGCCCATCACGGTACAAGCCTTGGCCGACACCATGCTGACCGAACCCGAGAAGCGTTCGGGATGCGTGTTTGTAGATATGGGCGCTGAGACCACCTCAGTAGCCGTATATAAGAACAACCTCCTGCGCCACTTAGCTGTAATCCCACTCGGCGGTGCCAACATCAATCGCGATATCATGTCGCTTCAGATAGAAGATGAGGAAGCAGAAGACTTGAAACTCAAGTACGGCAGCGCCGTGCATGCTAGCGAAGAGGATGGACAGAAGACGATTAAGCTCCGCGACGGACGCACCGTGTCGTATGAAGAGTTTGCCGGATTGGTAGAAGCACGCGTAGAGGAGATTATCCTCAATGTGAACAATCAGATAACGCTCTCAAAGTATGATCGTAGTCAACTCATCGGCGGACTCATCATCACGGGTGGTGCCTCTCACATGAAGGACATCGACAAGGCTTTCATGCGCGATACGAAATTTGAAAAGATACGTTTCGTGCGCAATATCCGCGTACCCCTGCGCACTCCCGACTATCCTGGCTTCAACAGCGATGGCGATTGCAATGCTGCCATTGCCTTAATAGACAAGGGCGAGATGAATTGCTGCAACGGCGAATTGGGCAAGGCTGATCTCTTCAACGATGATGAGCACAACGCCGACCAGGAACCGCAACCCACTCCCGAAGAAATAGCAGCTGCCGAAGCCGCTAAGAAGGCTGAGGAGGAAGCAGCAAAGCGTCGCGAAGAGGAGCGTCTGCGCTTAGAGCGCGAAGCTGAAGAAGAGCGTAAGCGCATCGAGGAGGCAAAGAGACGCAAGCAGCAACGCTGGAAGAATTTTAAGAAGAAAATGTCTAGATTCGGCGACTGGTTTGGTAAAATGGTCGACGAAAATGATGGTAATAACGCATAATATCACGCGTTGGCGAAATTAGTTAACAAGTTGATGAAAGTAAAGTGGACGAGTTAACAAGGATTTTACCTTCGTTGATGTTAAGCAGGCCACTCGCTTCTGTCTTATTCTTTTAATAATTCAAGTCAGGAATAGGTAACATGCTTGTCAACTCGTAACCTGCTAACTCGGTAACGATTAATTCTGCCAACGGGTATAATATCCCTAATAGATATGCCAGAAGATAACAACGCACCCCTTATAGATATGAGCATGCCCACGACTACTCCCAACATCATCAAAGTGATTGGTGTAGGTGGTGGCGGTGGTAATGCTGTCAACCATATGTATCGCGAAGGCATCCATGAGGTGAACTTCGTGGTATGCAATACCGACTCTAAGGCATTGGCCGATTCGCCCGTGCCCGTACGCTTGCAGCTCGGAAAGGAAGGCCTCGGAGCAGGCAACCGCCCCGAGCGCGCACAGCAAGCTGCTGAAGAGAGCGTGGAGGAAATCCACAATATGCTCAACGATGGTACCAAAATGGTGTTTATCACCGCTGGTATGGGCGGTGGTACTGGCACCGGCGCCGCACCCGTCATTGCCCGTGAAGCCAAAGCGATGGGCATACTTACGGTGGGCATCGTGACCATCCCCTTCCTCTTCGAAGGAAACAAAAAGATCGACCAAGCCCTCGATGGCGTGGAAGAGATATCTAAGCACGTCGATGCACTGCTCGTGATCAACAATGAGCGCCTGCGCGAGATCTATCCCGACCTCAACGTGCTTTCTGCCTTCAACAAGGCGGATGATACGCTGAGCATCGCAGCCCGTTCAATTGCCGAAATCATAACGATGCACGGCATCATCAACCTCGACTTCCGCGACGTATGCACCGTGCTCAAAGACGGCGGCGTGGCTATCATGTCGACTGGCTTCGGTGAAGGCGAAAACCGCGTAAGCAAAGCCATCGAGGCAGCGCTACATTCTCCGCTGCTCAACAACAACGATATATTCAACTCCAAGAAAGTGCTACTCTCCATCTCGTTCTGCGCAGAGAAGGAGGGCGATACGCTCATGATGGAGGAAATGAACGAGGTGCACGACTTCATGTCGAAGTTCCACGACGACGTAGAGACCAAGTGGGGCCTCTCCACCGATCCCTCTTTGGGCAAGCAGGTAAAGATCACCATCCTCGCTACAGGATTTGGTATCAGCAACGTGCCTGGCATCAAGACTAAGCTCGACGCTGAGGCTGAGAGCCGACGCCAGCATGAGGCTGAACGTGAGGAGGAGAATGAAGATCGTCGCGGCTTGTACTATGGTGGCGACAAGAAGGGCACACTGCGCAAGCGTCCACGCTTCTTCCTCTTTGGAGCCGACGACCTCGACAACGAGGAAATCATTTCCCTCGTGGAGCTTACTCCCACCTACAAGCGCTCGAAGGAGGCTCTCTCAGAGATCAAGGCAAAGTCGTATACCAACATCCCCATAGAGCCTGAGACAGCAGCTGGTCCCGGCCCCGCAGCAGCAGGATCGGTCATCTCCTTCGCCTAATCTCCTGACAGTCGGCCGTGCATCTGTCATCTCCCGCGAGGAATGCTTATAAGGCGTATGTGCCCAATGAGCGCACTTTAGAGCAGGTGTGAGTACGGCCCCGACCGCCAGACAACCAACCCCAACAACCAAGCAATCTCCATTCCCGCCCCCCCCCCCCGACCGACACCCATGGGGCGGGCTGAACCCAGGGCGAATGCAGATTGCTTTCTAACCACAGGACCTGCTATGGACGAAACTACAACCGATACACCCCTCATCCAATTAGCCAATGCCACCACGCCGAGCATCATCAAAGTGATAGGCGTAGGAGGCGGTGGAGGCAATGCTGTGGGTCAGATGTACCTCGACAATATACCCGAGGTGCGCTATCTCGTGGCCAATACCGATAGCAAAGCCCTTGCCGACAGCCCTGTGCCCGACCACTTGCAGATGGGGCCCGGACTCGGAGCAGGAGGCAACCCCGTGAAGGGCCGTGAGCAAGCTCTCGACAGTATAGAGAAGATAGACGCTGCGCTCGACCCCGCTACCAAGATGGTATTCATCACCGCTGGTATGGGCGGTGGCACCGGTACGGGAGCCTCGCCCGTCATAGCTCACGAAGCTCGCAAGAAAGGCATCCTCACGATAGGCATTGTGACCATCCCCTTCCTCTTTGAGCGTGAAAAGCAGATTGACAAAGCCCTCGACGGACTCGACACCCTCTCAGAGGAAGTAGATGCAATGCTCGTCATCAACAATCAGCGCCTCTGCGACATCTATCCCGACCTAAGCATCATCAATGCCTTCAAGCGTGCTGACGAAACCCTCTCGACAGCGGTAAGCTCCATCACCGAGATTATCTCGATGCACGGACGCGTTAACCTCGACTTCTGCGACGTACAGACGGCGCTCACCGATGGTGGTGTCGCAGTGATGTCTACGGGGTATGCCGAGGGAGAAGGCCGTGTGACAAAAGCTATACGTGAGGCGCTCAACTCCCCATTGCTCAACAACAACGACGTGTTCAAAGCCTCGCGTGTGCTCCTTGCCATCACCACTTCCGACCACAATGACCAAGCCCTTGGTATGATCGAGATGGGCGAAGTGACCGAATTTATGAGCCACTTTGCGCCCGACGTATGGACCAAGTGGGGGCTCGCTTTCGATCCGTCGCTCGAAGACAAGGTGAAGATCACCATCATCGCTTCTGGCTTTAGCCTTTACGGCAAGGAAGAAAAGGCCGATGCTGCCGAGACTGTGACCATCGACTTCGACTCCGATGCAGCCCTTCGCAAGCAAGATCGCCGTCGTGGATTCTATCCTGATGATGGAACGGGCAGGCAACGTCCGCGTCCACGCGTATACCTCTTCTCCGATGCCGATTTGCGCAATCCCGAGCTACTACGTTCCGTAGAAGAAGTACCCACCTACCGCCGCACCGGTCAGCAACTCAAGGAGATACGCGATCTCTCAGATACAAAGTAATCATATAGATACACATATATATAAAATGGACATTTTTGAGAAAGTAAGCAAAGACATCATTGCCGCCATGAAGGCCAAGGACAAGATACGCCTTGAAGCTCTGCGCAATGTGAAGAAGTATTTTATCGAAGCCAAGACAGCTCCTGGAGCCAACGACACCCTCGACGATGCCACTGCTCTCAAGATTCTGTCCAAACTTGCTAAGCAGGGTCGTGATACCGCTGCGCTCTATACTGAGCAAAATCGTCCCGACCTTGCAGAAGAGGAAGCCGCCCAGGCCGCCATTATCGAAGAATATCTTCCCAAAGCTCTCAGTCCTGAAGAACTGGAGGCAGAGGTGAAGGCCATCATTGCCGAGACCGGCGCTTCGAGCATGAAGGACATGGGCAAGGTGATGGGTATAGCCAGCAAGAAGCTTGCAGGCCGTGCTGATGGCAAAGCCATCTCCGCTTTGGTAAAGCAACTCTTAGGCTAATCGTCCCTTTTAGCTATAGAGCAGCTTACGTTATACAAAGGTAATGCAAGGCGAGAGCAGAATATCAAGCTTGCTTGAATATTATGCCGAGCCGCAGCTTACGTTATGCAAAGGTAATGCAAGGCGAGCCGAACTTCCAAAAAGAGTGAACAAACTGTTCACTTTTTCTGCTTCTCTCGCGCGCGCACGCTCCGTCAATTTTGTGGTAAATAGATCGCATGTTTGCACGCAAAGTGCGCATAATGCTCATTCTCAACGTTAATCGAAGAATTTTTGCCTGCACTTATCTTGCACTTTCCTGTCATGATCCTCATCGATAGCGATGGGATTAATAGTAAGCTCTCTTGGTAGGCACCCTATCATCTCTTTAACGAGAAATAATTATCCCCCCTTGTAGATTTTTTTGCAAGGGGGGATAATTATTACAGCACCCAGGGATAATTATTACAGCACCCAGGGATAATTCTCACAGCACCCAGGGATAATATCTGAAAGAATACGCCTTGTATTTCTATTTGTTCGTATTCTGTATAACGCGAGCTTAGGAAATTTCCTTTCGCTTTAATAAAGACCAAAAGTGAGGGCAAAGTGTAGGCAAAGTGCAAGCAAAATGCGCTTGCTTGCACTAAGTAATGCTCTGATAATCAGACAAATAAGGAAAAATAGTGCAAGCAAACAGGACTTTCTATTCTAAAAATCTCTGTAACGTGCGCGCACATGCGTACGCGTAAGGACGTCAGAGCCTACAGGGGGCGACGCGTCCCCGCGTCGGCATCGCCAAGATCCAAGAAAAATTGATAGGCAGTGGGGGCGAAGCGTCTCGCTTCGGCATGTCGGCGAGGAATCGATGCCCGAGACGACGTAAGAGAAAAGGATTCCTCCTTTGACAAGTTTCGGCATTGAGTCTTGCTCGCTAAGCTGACGCGGGGAAGCGTCGCCCCAACTCTGGCAGAGTAGCTTTGTCTCAGCATTGGCGCTTTAAATACCTTTCACTCTACCCCCAGTTCTCGTGCCACTTGGCACAATTCATCATACCATTCTGTGCCGAATCGGCGCGTCAGAGGATCCTTTAGAAATTGGTAAATGCGCAGACCGAGTTCACGCCCCTTCTTTACAGCCGGCCGACACACGTCCCAACGATGGTATTGCAGCCCCACAAGTCCACCATTGAAGCGCTTCTCGCGTATGGGATAGAGTGCACACGATATAGGTTTGCACCATGAAGTGCGTCCCTCGCGAAACGCCTTATCCGTGGCACAGAAGCAACAGCCATCTGCACTGTAGCACGTAAATACGCAGTCTCTGCCGCGCACAATGCTCGTCACGAGATCGCCCTCGCAGTCGGTGTATGCCACGCCTTGTTGGTCGATTGTGGCTTGTGCCGTAGCACTGAGTTCGGGCCATACATCGTCGAGCACATTCTCGAGTTCTGTCACTTCGTCGAGCGTGAGCGGAGCACCGCTATCGCCCTCTACGCAACACTGACCCTTGCAGGCATCGAGGTCGCAACAAAAGCATTCGGTAAAGATGTCGGACGAGAGAAGTACATCGCCCACTTGTATGATAGGGGGAATTCTGTTCATGAAAGGGGAGTTTGTGAGTATTGAGGAAGTGATGGAGTTACCAATTGATAGGCGTCATGCCGTGACTGATCAAGTAGTCATTGCAGCGTGTAAAGTGATGATTGCCGAAGAATCCGTGGTAAGCCGAGAGAGGAGAGGGGTGAGCCGAACAGAGCACCAGGTGGCGTGAGCGATCAATAATCTGCCCCTTCTTCTGTGCATAGCTTCCCCAGAGGATGAATACGAGGTGGTCGCGGCGGTCGGAGAGTTGGCGTATGACGGCGTCGGTAAACGTTTCCCATCCATGCCCTGCATGCGAAGCAGCTTGGTGCTCTCGCACGGTGAGTGTGGCATTGAGCAGAAGCACACCTTGCTCTGCCCATCGGCGCAGACTTCCCGAGCTGGGGATGGGGCGCCCTGTATCGTCGTGGATCTCCTTGAAGATGTTGACAAGCGAGGGCGGCATGCGTACACCATCTTTCACCGAGAAACAAAGTCCCTCGGCTTGTCCTGGACCATGATAAGGATCCTGTCCGATGATGACCACCTTGACGCGGTCGAACGGACAGAGGTTGAAGGCATTAAATATCTCGCTCCCAGGAGGGTAGCAAGTGCCTTGCGCATATTCCGTGCGCACGAAAGAGGTAAGCCGCTCGAAGTAGGGCGCAGCAAACTCTTGTTGCAACACTTCGGCCCACGTAGGATGTATTTTAACTTTCATAGATACAGGCAAATTTACGATTTATTGCGTATAGTCCGAAATCTGACGCAGTGAAACTTCTCATTCGGAGTGGGGCAGGATATGCTTACAGGTGCGGGGGTGGCGCTATCTGCCCCACACATCTTGCAGAACGTCAAGCGATTTGAGTTCGGGAAATCCCGCCACGTGGAGTCTGTAGAATGTCTCGATGTGGCGCAAGAGCCGCGTGCGCTCCGCTCCGCTGAAGCGAAACACGCGCATATTGTCGTAGCGCATGCGCAAGAGTTTGGGCACCAGAGTAGCGTCCTCGGGCGCGAGAAAGTCGGGGTGGGGAGGCTGTTGCTCCGTGAAGCAGGCTCCGCGCATATCGAAGTAGCACCCAGGGCGCGCCTCGTCGGCATTAGGCATGAAGCCCAAGAAGTGTGTCAAGTGGAGCAAGAATACCAGGTGGAAGTTGGCGAAGCCGTCCTCACACATGTCAAGCCATTCGATAGAACGCACAGCGTACTCGTAGATGGCACGCGTGTCGGGCTCATTCCTTACCGCATGATAGAGCACCTCTGCTACAAAGAGCCCTATGCCCATCTTCGTGGGCGAGAAGGGTAGCGACGTGAATGGGTAAGCCGATTGTACGGCACGGGGGCGCTGCAGCGAAGCCTTAGGCTTATGCTCCCATTCCACATCCAAAATCATCAGTGGCTGAAACAGCGTATGCTTCACCGCAGCCCGTTTTGATCGGCTGATGCGCACCATCATGCCCACGCAGCCCTGATCGGCAGTGAGCAGATTGGCAATAATCGATTCGTCGTTGTAGCGCAGCGTGTGTAGCACAATAGCTCTTGTCTTCATCCGTATTTCTACTATATATTATATATGGAGTAGGAGATTCCTTGCAGAGAAAGTATGGAAGATAGCACAAACGAATGGATCTTTCAAACTTTTAAACGTGCTCTCACTCGCTTCTCAGCACTTCTGCTCCTTCTTTGCAAATGTACCGTTTTAGACCCTTATAACCCCCACTTTACCCTCAAAAAAGGGAGAAAATGCAGAAAAACGCACATTTTTTGAAAAAAATGCATGGAAAGTTTGGTCGGAAAGAAATAATACACTACTTTTGCACTCGCAAATCAGCCTTACAGCGGTTCACAAAGAATGCAACATGAGGCAATAAGAAATGCGATGGTCCCTTCGTCTATCGGTTAGGACGAGAGATTTTCATTCTCTAAAGAGGAGTTCGACTCTCCTAGGGACTACTAATAAAAAAGAATAACAAGAAATGGCAAACCACAAATCATCTGTAAAAAGAATTCGTCAGACGGCGTCTCGCAGACTGCACAACAGATATTACGCTAAGACTATGCGTAATGCAGTACGTAAGCTCCGCGCTACGACTGACAAAGCAGCTGCCACAGAACTTCTGCCGAAGGTTCAGAAGATGTTGGATAAGCTTGCTAAGAACAACATTATTCACAAGAACAAGGCAGCTAACATCAAGAGTGGTGTGATGACTCACATCAACAAGCTCGCCTAATTAGGTTTTGGTTCATAGGTAAAAGGTTTAGTCCTTCACTGATAAAGCTTCAGTGGAGGACTTCTTTTAGTACGCTCGGCATGAGCATTATCTAACGGGTGCAAGTCCCGAGTAAGCC
>CALEKA010000100.1 GCA_937898715.1 uncultured Prevotella sp. | reverse complement strand
TAGCATTTTCGATAGAAAAAAGTTTGAAAGTTTTTTAGGGGTGTGAAAGTTGGGTCAGCATCAAACGGCGGAGGAACTTTTTGACTTATTTAAAGCCACCTCTGGATTCGACCGCAAATATCCTCGAGAAAAAGTATATCTACACATGGATAATACGAGTTACATTGAGGGAGATACACTTTGGTATAAAGCCTATGTGGTACGAGCTTCAAGTCTGCGACCAACTGACTTAAGCAAAGTGTTGTATGTGGAATTGCTGAATGCTGATGGAGGCTTGATTGAGAGACAAATGCTCAGATTGGATTCTCTCGGACAAGCAGATGGATGCCTTAGCTTGAAACGCCCCGTAATGCCTGGATATCACGAAATAAGAGCATACACACGTGAGATGACTAATTGGGACGAGACTGCTATATTTTCGCGTATTGTCCCTATATTTGGCTTAGAAAGCAACAATAAAGAAAAAACATCTAATAATTTAACTCATCTTAGGTTACCTATGCCAGAAGCACATAAGGGCGTAACTATTGCCATGCCACGCCCTTATACGATGAAGAATAAAAAAGAATACTTACTTACATTCTATCCTGAAGGTGGGTATCGAGCAAAGGGAGTAGAGCAGTATATTGCTTTTCAATTAACTGATGGGGTTGGGAACGGGGCAAACGACACACTACAATTATGCAATAATGAGGGAAATGTAGTGAGTGAATTCCAACCCGAATATGATGAGCGCGGCACATTTGTCCTTACAAGCGAACAGACGAAAGAATTTTATGTCAGGGTAAAGAACGTTCCTAGAAGGAAATTTGCCTTACCTCAGCCAATCGTTCCCTATGCAATGCATGCTGAAGCTTTTAATAATGGCGTGAATATCAAAGTGCAAGCTAACGATTCAGCACTTGCTGCAAATAGTTTGTTGGGATTAGCGGCAATAAGCAGAGAAAAGGTATGCTATTTCGACACACTAACCATAACCTCCAACGGAACTGAAATGTTCGTGCCACGAAAAGCTTTGCGCGGAGGCGTAAATCGAATAGAGCTATTCGACGTAAAAGGACAAAGTTATAGCACTCGCCTTATATGGATGCCCATTACCAAGGAGGAAGACAAGCACGTGAGCGTAAGCATGCAGCAAAACAAGACTTTTTATGAAGCATATGAACCTGCAGTTGTAAAAATGCAATTAAAAGATGCTAAGCAACGACCCATTCAAACCACCTTTTCCATAGCCGTACGCGATGCAAGCGGAAATATTACAGACACGAATGATGGAGGCGTGGAGGCCGATCTACTTCTTTCTTCAGAAATAAGAGGCTACGTGGCTCATCCAGAACTATATTTTATTAAGAACGATGCAGCACATCGCCGCATGATCGACCTCTTGCTCATGGTACAAGGATGGACTGCCAATCACTTTACAACAATGTGTGGAAAAGAACCATTCATATTAAAGCAACCTATAGAGGACGTTCCCATTTTACGTGGAACGCTTTATGCAGATAATAATCATCTACGTCCATTAAAGAACTACAATCTTAAAATGTTAGCCTATTCTCTTAATGGGAAAGGTCTACAAGGAAGCACACAGACGGACACAAACGGACAATTTTCCTTTGCCAATCATGCAGACTTTGATGGGAACTACTTTATGCAATTTAATATTCGCAGTGGTGATAAAAATCGAGCTTCCTGGTCACGCTTGACACTCGATCAATGGTTTGCTCCTCGTCCACGTGCACTTACTGCGCCTGACTTGCAATTGTCCATACCCATACAAAGAGATAGCCTTGTGGTCTATGAGCGTAATGACGAACCCGAGACATTCGCATGGCGCGATACCATTCCCCACTCTCTGCCGACTTCACTCGGCGAAGCAGTTGCAAGCATAAAAGGCAAATATCGTGGATTTACTGGCGGACGATATACATGGAATGGCGGTGAGCAACACGGAGAAGAACGCGCTCTGAAATATTACAACGTGGCACAGATCGTAGAGCAACTAAAGGATGAAGGCAAACCTATTCCCGATTTAGGAGAGTTCTTACCCATGCTCGACAATAATTTTGTAGTTACTCGCTATGGCTATTACGGCGAAAAAGCTCATTTTGAGAAAGAAGATGATAATGAGGAAAACAATAGTGATGTCATATCTTCACTTGAAAAAAATCGCCCCACCGAAACGAATGCTTCTTCTTATTTATTCTCCAATAAAAAACCTGAAGATGCGACTGGTTTAACCTCACAAGAGAAAAAAGAGGCAAAAGCTGTCAAAAGACAGCTTTATGAAAAACCTCGAGTGGAATATAATGCCAATTATGTGACCATCTATGTGAACAATATGCCCTGGTATGAATTCGGATTAAACCGTTATGAAGAAAATATCTTTGATAATCCTTCTGATTTATACAAGAGCATTAGCTTTGTGCCTGGAGTACAGAAAGACGATATATTAACTGGAGAGAACAAACAAAGTTCTTATTCTAACCAATATATGCTCTACATATACGAGCAACCCAATCTATATCGTACTAAAAACGAGCATGGCACTGAGCGACGCCTTATACAAGGCTTTACATCTCATACCGATTTTTATTCACCAGACTATCGTCGGTTTGATTTGCCCAACCAGTCTGACCATCGTCGAACGCTATATTGGAATCCATCCGTTAAGACCGATGCCAACGGTGAGGCGCATATATTATTTTTTACAAACGCTCGTTTCGAACAAAGACTTGATATTTCGGTAAGAGGAATCACAGCTAATGGTGGATGGATAGAGAACTAAAGCATTGGAGATAATCACTCTTACCCCTTATTTATTGGGAGATTCTAATAAACTCAGAGGATAGCAACGCGTTGGCGGAATTTGTAAACGGATTGACAAGTTAACAGGTAAGTTTGTCGAGTCTAATTGCTCTCGTTTTTAACGAAGCAAGTAGTCTAAGGCATATTTACTTGTTAACTCGTCAACTCGTTTACCAGTTAACCAAGAATTCTGCCAACGGGTGATAGCATACTCTATTCACCAGATTTATTAGAATTGTCCAAAAGTTTTTTGACTTTCATTTTGCTCTTCCCCCACCTTGCAGTATCTTTGCAGAAAATTACAATAGCACAACGCAATGTTAATAGACAAAATACAATCATTACTTAGCGAGGTTGCTGATTTGCAAGCATCTGATGCCAAGGCTTTGGAAGAGCTCCGTATCAAATACCTCAGCAAGAAAGGCGTGGTAAACGAATTGATGGGAGAGTTTCGCAACGTAGCTGCCGATCAAAAGCGTGAGATTGGCATGAAGTTGAACGAGCTCAAGACGGCGTTGCAAGACAAGCTCAACGACCTTCGAAGCCAATTGGCTACACAAGAAGAAGATCATTCTGACCTTGACTTGACACGTACGCCCTACCCTATCGCTTTAGGTACTCGCCATCCGCTATCTATTGTCAAGAATGAAATTATCGACATCTTCTCACGTCTCGGTTTTTCCATTGCTGATGGTCCCGAAGTGGAAGACGATTGGCACGTATTCTCTTCACTCAATTTTGCTCCCGATCATCCTGCACGTGATATGCAGGATACATTCTTCGTAGAGCAACATCCCGACATCGTACTGCGTACACACACAAGTTCCGTTCAAAGCCGCGTAATGGAACATTCAAAGCCACCTATCCGTGTGCTTTGCCCTGGACGTGTATACAGAAACGAAGCCATCTCGGCTCGTGCACACTGCTTCTTCCATCAAGTAGAAGGCTTGTATGTCGATAAGGATGTAAGTTTTACCGATCTTAAGCAAGTATTGCTCACCTTTGCTCGCGAGATGTTTGGACCCGATACGAAGATTCGTCTTCGTCCCTCTTACTTCCCCTTTACAGAACCTAGTGCAGAAATGGACATCTCTTGCAACATCTGTGGCGGTAAGGGCTGTGCTTTCTGTAAGCAAACAGGTTGGGTAGAAATCCTTGGTTGCGGTATGGTCGATCCCAATGTGCTCGAAGCCAATGGTATCGATAGCAAAATCTACAAAGGCTATGCATTCGGCATGGGTGTAGAACGTATCACCAACTTAAAATACCAAGTAAAAGACTTGCGTCTGTTCTCCGAGAATGATGTTCGTTTCCTCGATGAATTCATGGCAGCAAACTAAGCGAAACTCCTATATTCCCTTATAGCTTATATCCGAGAGAAGTTTGAAAGCAATCGTTTTGCTTTTAGGCTTCTCTTTTTTATTCTTAAGATCCTCATTCAATTATAACTGTAGACTTCTTTATTTCTTCGAATTTCTCAAATATATTACCCCCCCCATTCTACAAAAAGAATAATCGTATACCTTGTGAGAAATGCTTTTTTATTACATTTGCATTAACAAATTGCTTAAAAGGAAACATATTAAAATCACACATCCTATTACCTAAAACGAAAACATCCATGAAAAAAATAATAATATTGATCACTAGCATGTTGCTATTTGCTTGTTGCAACACTTCATATGAAAGAGAGATAATGGAACAAGCTGAATCAATGATATATAGCTCGCCTAATTCTGCTGAGAAATTGCTTAAAAAGGTTTCATTCACAAAACTGGAATCTGAAAAGAACAAAGCTTACTATGCGCTATTGAAAAGCGTCATTACCTATCGTCTCTACGAGAAACAATCACTCAAGAATATCAACTATGCCCTTTCATACTACAAAAAGCATAAGGATAAGCATCATCTGCAAATGGCCTACTTCTACCATGGAGCAATCAACTTGGAGAATAATGAAAATATTATCCGTAGTATGCGTGACTTTAAGGAATCTGAATTACTCATTAAGCATACTGACAACCAAATTCTTGAATCATACATATATAATGGTCTGATCAAAATATTTTTTCTGCATAATGCCAATTTGCTTGGTCTTGATTATTCCAATAAAAGCATCGACCTCGCTAAAAAAATGAATGACAAAGAAACTTTATCTGGTGCCTTTGGAAATAAGGCCATCTTCTACGAAAGATGCGGGAAGAGAGATAGTGCACTAGTATATTATAAACAATCACTTAAATATATAGACTACGTAAAATATAATTATGACAAAGCAACTATATACGACAATATTGCTTTCTATTACAACTTTCAATCAAATACAGCAAAAGCAAAGAAATACCATGATCTAGCGACTCAATGCGTTCCCAATGACAACAACTATAGCATTTGGAATCAATTATATAATTGCAACAATTTCAACGAAGCTATTTTGAAATCACGGGAAATACTACCCTCTGATTTATTTGAAGAATACAATCTATACGTTATATTATCTCAAATAGCGCGCAAGAATGGAATTGATCAAATGGCATTTAAATATAGTGATAAAGCGGATAGCATCCAAGATCTTATTGACAAAGACAAATATCAGTACGAGATCAAAAAAGTACAAGAAGAATATATGCGTAAAGGGATGGATGAAAATGCTCATTCCAACCGAATCCTCTCTATTATCATAATCACCGCAATTTTCATGGTATCTACCATAATGACCTACATCATTCGCAGATACAACACAAAGAAAGTCTCTTCACTGCGACAAAAAATAGAAAAACTACAACATGAAATAAATAGATTCACTGATTCCATATCATATAAGAACAGAAACGAAGAAATATCATCGTCCCACGTACAAGAAAAAGATGTTTTGGTCGAATTGCAGGAGGAACTCACCTCTTTAAAAAAACAAAGTAAGAAAGAACTTACAAACTACAAAAAGCATCTCAAACAATTTATAAATGGACTTGAAATTACCCTAAAAGTAATGCGAAATAGTCCCATAAAAATTCTTGAAAAAGAAGATCGTCTTGATTTCGTCTATTTACATTCAGAGAAAGATCAAATACTTAAGGACATTATACCACTTACTACAACTCAAGACCAAGTATTTTACATTCTTGTTGGTTTAGGATGTTCAAGGGAACAGATACAGAAGACACTATCTCTCTCTAAAGATTCATTCAGGAAGGAGAAAAGCAGACTTCTTTTTAAGCTTAGAGACCTTTCTGATTTACAATATTTTTGTGACAATTTAAAGGATTTATAGGAATCAAAATTGCAATAACTCTTTCATTATCAACAAAAAACGCATTTTCATCTTGTCACACATTAAAGAGAATCACTTGTCGTTTCATGAAGACATTATTAACTTTGCAGCGCAAAACATAAAATATAGCAAACATGATTTCATCTCTATTATTCGCTCAAAGTTTTATTTTATCTTGCTCTGCAAGCATCGATCCTATATTCAACGAAGTTACCTCTGTGTGCTTTTTTCGTAAATATGATAAGGTGAAGAGCAACAATAACAATAAACATGCTCCTTCTGTTCCATTGGCATCCTTACATGCAGAGATCACACCAAGCAAGGAGATCGTCTTAATTTTCGAAGATGAAGAATTCTCCGATATTGATGTTACAGTTGCATATGGAGATACTGTCATCTATTATAATCACTATACGCGCAAAGGAAGTTCTACACTTTCCATACCCTTTGCAATGTTAGGAAACAACTTGCCCTACTCAATTACCATAAATAGTAAAGGGAAAATATACGAGGCTCACTTTTCACTTTGAAAAGAATCTTCTGGTCTAATTATCTAATCTTATGAATCGTATATACTTGTTCCTCGTTTGTTTCACTGCTGCCTTCACAGAGTTGCAGGCACAACAACTCTATCCGCCTCAAGTGGAAGAATCTCTGTCTAAAGCTGGTTCAAACAGAACTAGCCTGGAAAGCGTGCTAAAACACTATCAGAAGGATAAAGAGCGCTATGCGGCTGCATGCTATCTAATAGCCAATATGCCCATGCATAGTCAAGCAGGAAAGATTGTATGGTACGACCCCAAAATTGATAGTATTCTGAATCATAACGACCAAGCATATTATAACCTAATAAAAGGGACATCTGGCGATGAACAAGAAAAAGATCCTTTACACGAACGCATTAAACTGGCAGCCCAATCATCTGCGAAATTATTAGAGCGACTGAAGCTGAAAGAGCCCCAAATCATAGAACATGATATGCCCGATATCGCCACACTAAATGGTGAATATATTCAGAAAATCATAGATCTAGCTTTTTCTCTGCGCAATCGCATACCGAGATTGAAGTCAATGCCTCTTCATGATTTTTTTGAGTACATCTTAGCCTATAGTGCGATTCCCGACTATCCCTTGATTAGTGATAAAATTGCTCTTCACGACACTTTCGACAAATATCTACAGGTAGACACCGCCCAAACAGCACGATGCATTTCCGAAAGATATAATCGTGCTATATGGTGGTTGGGACATTGGGGCGGCACTTACCCATTTGAGAATACACTTGGTTGGAGAGAATTATTCTTTACTTCTACAGACCACGACTGCGTAGATATAGCCAATTATGCAGCTATGATTTATAGAGCATGTGGATGGCCAGCTGCCGTAGAATACAATACTGCATATAAGGTATTCTCTGGTCGTCACTTCAATCTCGCTATTCCTTCCAAAGATTGGCATAATCAATGGAATGCTTATAACGATTGGCAATCATTCAGCCCGCAAAGTGAGCTCCCTCAAGAAGCAGGCAAACGTTTTCAAAAGTGTCTGAATATTTTTAGGCTACATTTCGCTCCTGTAGCAGATTGTCCCTACACACTGAAATCTGCAGATGAACCAATTCCCCAGGAACTTGAAAGCCCATTTATAGAAGACGTTAGTCATCTATACGCATCCACCGCAAAATTGGAATTGCCTCTTTCCTCAGACATTCCTAATACCTACCGACTCGCTTACCTTGCCTCTTTCACATCGCATAGCGGACTAAAAGCCGTCACATGGGGAAAGATAGACAGAAAGAATAAGAAAATCACGTTTGAACACGTCGTAACAGACCATATTTACTTCCCCGTATACATAACGGCAGACCATGAAATCATGCCTTTTGCTGCCCCATTCAAAATTGACGCCGTAACTAAGCCTCATCTCACAGTTACCTCTCGCTCGCCTTATTATCACATCTTATTGTCTGGAGCACCATCTACAATGGTTACAACTACTTTGAAACGTAAATTTCCTCGCAAGCCTCAACTTTATGAGCAAGCTAAACGAACTGTAGGCACATACGTTATTGCATCTGATTCTCCTAATTTCACCCATGCAGATACTTTAGCCACACTCTCTTTTGTGCCTGACGACGTTTGGACAGACTTACCTTTACATCCCACACATCCTTATCAATACTACAGAGTCTGCGCCCCTGCGGATGATCCTTACATTCACATGGCAGAGATTCAGTTTCTTTCTCACAAATCGAGGAAGTATGCCAATACGATTTCACCTACAATGGCAGATAGCAGCCTTTATCTTAGGCTGATGGATGAACCGCTCGTAAAATGTAAGTGGAAGGCAGAATATGATGGGAATTATCAAACCGCTCCTGATAGATGGCCTAACGTTACACTCAAACTGCAAGAGCCTCAATACGTAGACTGCCTCCATTTCATGATAAAGAATGCTGACAATCATATTCGGCCTCATCATTACTATACGCTTTATCAATGGACAAGCAAGGGTTGGGAACTTTTTTCTCAAGGAGAAGCTAAGGGCGAATCCCTGCCCAAACTGCCGCTTTATACCAACCGATTGTATTGGCTCTCTGATATTACTGAAGGAAACGAAGAATTGCCTTTCCTTATCAGTAAGGATGGCAAGCAAATCTTTCCTCACGAATGGTTTTATTAGAAGAAGAGTAATATTCTTCTCTACGACTCAACTTCCTATTCTACATTATAAATGAGTCCAATAAGCTCTTCAAACAAACCTTTGTCATCATGTATACCTCCACCATCATAAGAAATGGTTTGCTCTCCACTTTTGTCGCAGCCTCGCTGCTGGCAAGCATGGGGCTGTGTTGGCATGAGCATTGGGATTGTCTGCAAGGGAAATGGATTGCATGTACGATTGTGCTCTGTGGAGCGTTTATAGTTTTATTAAAAGGCAGAGTACAAAAGGACAAGTTCCTTTACCTCTTATTTGCCACTTTAATAGGTTGCCAGATCTCGGATATTCTTGCCAACAGTATTAGTATCGCTAACCTTTTATGGGGACTTGCTCTTCTATCGTTCGTCTCTCTCTGCAAAGAAATCACTAACAAATCATGGCTATTCATTGTAGCAATATGTAATCTACTTATTTTGACTATGAGCATACTCCAGTACGCTATAGTCAGCATACCCTTTAGCCTACAGATTCTTGATAATCCGGCAGGCAATGCTTCTGCATTAGTCATGGGCATTTGCTGTATATTGCCTCACGATTTCTCCATTAGACATTTTAGTAATCGCTGGTTCTCTGTCGTGATTGTCATACTTCTTTCATGTGTAGTTATACTATCAGGAGCATTGCTCTATAATTGTTCCAGAACAGGATTTGTCGCACTCTTTTTATCTTTCAGCATCTATCTAGTAAGTTTTTTCAAGAACAAATTATCCCGAAAACATTGGATCCTCGTAGCCATTGCTTCATCCATCGTACTGTTTCTTCTCATTTCTCAATTATATCTACGCAATCCTTATTCAGTAGAAGGGAGATTCTTAACTTATCACGTTTCCGCTCAAATGATTACAATCCATCCCTGGTTGGGATGGGGATCAAACGCGATAAATGCTCATTATATGGCTTCACAAGCCAACTATCTACAAACGCTTTCGCCGAATCACATCTACCATACATTAGCAGGCGATGTTGTACGACCTTTTAATGAGATACTGAATGGGCTGATGCAGTATGGAATTGTCAACATTTTACTATTTCTAATCGTATTTCTCTACATATGGAAGAGAATAACGAGCACGCAGAGAATGGAACTTCTTCCCATCCTTACTGCATGGATTGCATTAGGCATGAGTTCCTATCCTTCTTACTATCCCTACGCATGTTTGCTCCTAGCAGGTAGTTTCGGTAATGTCCTTCACGCAGAAGAACAAACAAGCCATACACGAGTAAAGGAAATTTCATCTACGAAATGCAAGAGGTACATGATATTTACCATCCTGCTATTGAGCACATATGCTGCTGCAGTACAATGGTACAAAGAATACACGAAAGAAACATGGTTGGACAATGACGCCGCAGAAATCAATTCCGCCTCGGATGCAAATACAGCAACTCTACCCTCAATCATATCCGACGATATTGACGTGCTTTATGCACTTTCTGTTGATTTGAATTTAGAAGGAAAGCCACAGAGGAGTCAAGCAGTATTAGCAAAGCTAAGAGGACGCTTACAAAACTATGACACGGAACTCATAGCCGGAGACAATGCACTATCTCTGCAACAGTGGCACGATGCGGAGAAGCATTTCCAACTTGCTCATGCAATGATTCCCGTACGTTTCATGCCCTTGTTCGGACAAATGCAAGTATACTCGTTGAGTGGCGATTCGGTAAAAGCACGCAATGTAGCACTAAAGATTATTCGCAAAAAAGTGAAAGTTGATAGTGATGACATTCATGACATTAAAGCAAAAGCTCTCAAGATCTTAAAGGCACGAGAATAAGACCCGTTGTTTTTCTTGCACATCATAAATAACATTCATAAACAATCAAAAATCAAGTAAAATGAAAAGGTTTTTTCTTTCATTACTCTTTTCTTCAGGAGCAATCGCTACATTTGTAGCATTCCACGCATGTTCATCCGATGAGGCAAACGAACAGCAGCCCACGAGCAGGACACAGTTCCTCTTGAAAAAGAGTAAAGAGTTCGCTCAGAAGTACAACGTAGACCTCGAAGTAGATGAAGCTCAACTCGAAAAAATCGCCGACACGCTTTCCGTTTAACAAATGGAAAGAGACTATCAAGCTTGGGCAAAGCTTAATGCACATCTAAGATTGCAGAAGTCCAAGGGTACAAAAAGTTCAAATTCTCTTAGGCTAAAAAGAAGACGAGCCGCCTTCGAGTCAACAGCTATCGATGGGCATTATGAGCATACCGCTACCAATAATGACGATATTAACGTCGTCATTGATTACAACTTTGGTAACAATGGTAGTGGACTTGTTCATGTAAGAGTATCTTATAGGAAAAGTGAAGGACGAGCGTCATTTGTTCCATCAGGATACACTTCTTATGGATCTGACGAATGTTACTTTACTGCCACAGGTACCGTATTTCTCTCTGGCGGACTTTACAAAGGTCTAATGTACGTTTGGATTGAACATAAACAAAATGGTGATTACATCTGTAACGTAAATAGCTAAATCATGAAAAAGTTTCTTTTTACACTTATCTTAATCTGCTTGACTATCAATGCAGTTGGACAAAATACTCCTATTACTAAGAGCGATTCTATAGTCTACGAGCAATATCTATCAAAAACATTTGCACAGTACTTTTCTCTTCCCTTGTTACAGAAGATTTACAAGTACATGGATGCGTATAGTAAGAATAATGCGGATGATAGGTACGTTCTCAAAGAGTCTCACGACAATCCAGGTTGGGCATTAGCTAATAAAGCGCCATTTGGTGCCTTAAGTGGGTCCGAGTCTACTGTAATGGTGGGCACAGATGGTGGCGGTGGCTCTTTCCGATCATACCGATTCTACGATGATAGGGCATTCCCAGATTCTTTACGAACTGCGTTTAAGCTTGCCTATTCTGACTTCCGAAGTAAATACCCCAAGAAGAGTGTAGCTCAAAAGGAATTAGTAGAAGCACTCACAGCTTTCAGTAAGACCGCGCACAACAAGCCCTTATTCTTTGCCGATATTCACAACTCATACAATGATGATATCAAAGCCTATGTGAAGGACATGTTTAAAACTTCTATTCTGATTGATAACAAACAGAATCAGCGGTTCCTGCGCAAACCCTCTGCTGAGAAGCTACAGAATGATGCCGGGGTAAAGTTTGTGATAGGTGTTGCTCTTTATAAACTGTGGTTGAAACAGCAAGATAATAAGCCAAACGAATAATAATGGAATTTAATATTGATTCGCAAAGACGAACTTTGCTATAACATTTTAGGGTGGTTCTATTAATTCTGATAATGGGATTTGCGTGGTATTGGAAGTATAATCTCCTATCATAAGGACGCTTTCAAGACCATGGAAATCGTACATCAGAATAGAGCTTCTTATTTTTCAGAATTAATAGAACCACCCTTTAGTATAAGTTTTGGCCTAAAGCCTCATCCATGCGGGTATATAACCCACACAATATAGCCCCAAACAAACAATGAGAATAAGATTATATCTTGCACTCGTTATCTCATTATGCTTTCTTGATTGTCATGCTCAAGAGGTGAATGAGAACGACGCGTATGCTTACGAACAATACCTCTCAAAATCATTCGCTCGTTTTTATCCATTGTCTAAATTGCAAAGAGTATACAGGTATTTGTACGATTATCAGAAGGATGGATGTTCTGGAAAAGATCGATATATTCTCGTCGATAAGTCGAATGGTGGAGGTGACATAGTGCTTTGGGAACCTGCTGATAAAGAAGTTGAACTTCCTATTGCCACCTATTTAGTCGGTAAAGATCAAGGCTTCTCCACCTCCCGTAGGCATTATGACGATCGCGCCTTTCCTGATACGATTCGATTGATACTAAAAAGTAGGTTCACACGATTTCGAAGACACTATCACAGAAAAAAGCGTAGCTCAAAAGGAATTAATAGAAGCATTGAAGGCTTTTGATAATTCTTCGCACAACAAGCCCCTATTCTTTGCAGATATTCATAAGACATACAATGGCGATATTGAAGCCTATGTAAAGAACATGTTTAAGACATCTATTCTGATTGACAACAAACAGAATCAGCGGTTCCTGCGCAAACCCTCTGCTGAGAAGCTACAGAATGATGCCGGGGTAAAGTTTGTGATAGGTGTTGCTCTTTATAAACTCTGGCTGACACAGCAAAGAGAAGACAATAAGCCTCACGAGTAAAATAGTGGACGCTCCCCCTAAAGTCAACAAGAACGATTTATTCACCCATAAACAGATTCACTAATTAAAATTTTACCAACATGAAAAGATCAAATCTCTCACTTCTCCTTACTACAGGAGTAATCGCTACCTTTGTAGCAATCCACGCATGTTCTTCCGACGAGACCAACGAACCTCAATCAATGACTAAAACACAGTTACTCTTGAAAAAGAGCAAAGAGTTCGCTCAGAAGTACAACGTAGACCTTGAAGTTGATGAGGCCCAACTTGAAAAGGTCGCGGATACGCTTTCCGTTGAACAGATGGAACGGGATTACCAAGCTTGGGCAAATTTTACAAGAACCCCGATCACAGTCACACCTAAAAAGACTAAAAGTTCAAATGGATTAAAGCTCACTAAACGCCGCGCTACATACGAATCTACTAGCATTAGTGGGCAATATAAGGATATTGTAGATAACAACCCATACATGACTTATGAATTATTCTACAATTTCGGTAACAATGGAAACGGGACTGTTCGTGTTGTAGTTACTTATGGAAAATATGAAGGTATGGCATTCCTACAACCTACAGGTTTTACCTCTTATGGATCTAATTCGTGTTCTTTCACCGCTGTTGGATCTATTAACTTAACAAGACCTTTGTATAAAACATTAACAAAGCGCGTTTGTGTTGAGTATTGCAACACAGGAAAGCCTATTTGTGAAATCACTGATTTATAAACCGCTATGAAAAGACTCGTTGTTTATTTAGTTTTATCTCTATGTCTATTTCGCTGCTACGGTCAAATAGCAGATAAAAGCGATACACAAGCCTATGAGATGTATCTCACAAAGACATTTGCTCAGTACTACCCTCTTCCATTGTTGCAGAGAATTTACAATTACTTATCTACATACTCACAAAACTCCAATACAAAGAATCGATACGTTTTCAATAATGATTCGATGGGAAGAGACTATCTCGGTGGTTGGGTCTCTGCCGACTGTTCCTCAGAAGGTCCAATTATGTGTTACACCGATACCTACCAGATTGGGAAAGAACAGGGATTTCACACTTCACATAGGCATTATGACGATCGAGTTTTCCCAGATTCTCTTCGTTTCGTATTTAAACAAGGATACGCAGAGTTTCGTACAAATTATCCCAAGAAGAGCATTGCACAAAAGAATTTAATAGAGGCACTCACAGCATTCAGCAAAACTGCGCACAATAAGCCCCTCTTCTTTGCCGATATTCATAATACATACAATGATGACATTGAAGCCTATGTAAAAGATATGTTTAAAACATCTATTCTAATTGACAATAGGAAAAACCAGCAATTCTTACGAAAACCATCTGCAGAGAAATTGCAGAATGATGCTGGTGTGAAATTTGTGATTGGTGTTGCACTCTACAAACTCTGGCTGACACAGCAAGGAGAAGACAATAAGTCTCACAAGTAAAATAGTGGACTCTCCGCCTAAAGTCAACAAGAGCGATTTATTCATCCATAAACAAATTCACTAATTAAAATTTTATCAACATGAAAAGATCAAATCTCTCATTTCTCCTTACTACAGGAGCAATCGCTACCTTTGTAGCATTCCACGCATGTTCTTCCGATGAGGCAAACGATTCTCAGCCAACAAGTAGGTCACAAATGCTCTTGAAAAAGAGCAAAGAGTTTGCTCAGAAGTACAACGTAGACCTTGAAGTTGATGAGATTCAACTTGAAAAGGTAGCAGACACGCTTTCCGTTGAACAGATGGAACGGGATTACATTGCATGGTCTAATCTTATTAATAAGTCCATTACAAATACATCACATCATGCAAAATCCATAAATGGATTAAAGTTCGCTAAGCGTCGTGCTTCCTTTGAATCAACAAGCATCAGCGACTGCATCAAGGGAGAAGTAGAAAATAATCATCAAATTGAATATGAAATCTCCTACAATTTCGGCAACAATGGAAGCGGCATGGTTCGTGTACGCCTTTCCATTTTTGGTAGCGACGGAATTACTTACTTGCAACCCTTAGGGTTCTCCGCATACGGCACAAATAAATGTTCTTTTACCGCTAACGGACCTATCACTCTAACAGGTGGTTTATACCATGGAACATACCGAGTTTGGGTAGACCATAAATATACTGGTAAAACAACAGTCTATTTAACACGTAATTGAAACTATCATGAAACGAGTTCTACTAATTATATCCATTTCTTTTTACATCTTTCATTGTTATGGTCAAGGAGTAAGTAAGGCTGATACGCAAGCCTATGAGCAATATCTTACAAAAACATTTGCTCAGTACTATCCTTTCTCTATGTTGCAGAGAGTATACAAATATTTATATGCTTATCAAGAAAAAGGTAGCATTGATGACCGATATGTATTCACCGATGACTCTAAAGGCAGAGGAGATACTGGAAATTGGGAACCAGCCGATAAGGGAGAAGGACTTCCTATCGCCACTTATATGGTCGGTAAAGAGCAAGGATTTTCTACTTCCATTCGACACTACGATGACCGAGCATTTCCGGATTCCCTTCGTTTTATCTTCAAGCAAGGATACGCGGAGTTTCGTTCAAAATACCCCAAAAAGAGCATAGCTCAAAAGGAATTAATAGAGGCGCTGAAGGGTTTTGATAAGGCTGCACACAACAAGCCCTTATTCTTTGCCGATATTCACAAATCATACAATGATGACATTGAAGCATACGTGAAAGACATGTTTAAGTCATCTATTCTGATTGACAATAAGCAAAATCAGCGATTCCTGCGAAAACCATCTGCAGAGAAAATGCAAAACGATGCGGGAGTAAAATTCGTGATAGGCATTGCTCTTTATAGACTTTGGCTAACACAGCAGGAGGGAAAAGACGAGCCACACGAATAAAGACGATATCACCACTTTTGCTGAACCTTTTCTAGAAATACAAATAATCTTCATCCGTGCACCCTAACGATCTTCAACGTTAGAGCACACAGATGAAGATGTCTTTATCTTACACCTATAAGTTTGTGCGTTTGTAGCGACAGGCGCCATATGGGATGCTCTAAGCAATATGCTATAGCGCTTCTAAGGATCTCAGCATTACGCGATTCTTCACCAATGTCGCAAGGCTGTAAAAAGTGATGGTCAGCCTGTATTTCAGTATATTCGCTCGGAATCCCTCGTTCGGTAAACACCACTTTTATTTCATTGAACCGGCTGAGCACAATAGAAGCACTTCTTGTCTTTACAAACCGATCTTTCGGCGAGAGCGTCACCCAATCTACATTTTGGGGCAATTCATGCGTGCCGTTTGTCTCCACTGCCACATACTTTCCAACTCCGTGCAATCCATCGACCAACGACTCCGTCAGTTGCAGTGAGGGTTCTCCACCCGTAATAACCACATGCTTTGCAGGACATTTCGCGGCTTCTTCGATGATTTCATGCTCAGTCATCTCTGTGTAAGGCAAATGATCTGTATCACAAAATGGACACTTCAAGTTACAACCTGACAGACGAACGAATAAGGAGGGAGTTCCCGTATAAAAGCCCTCACCCTGCAGGGAATAGAATATTTCGTTGATTCGCATAATCAAAACGTTACGTGCTCATAGCCTGGCTTGATATAGCAAGCTATATTACCCTCTGATTCTTGGAACGTCACTTTATAGCAATGATCAACGTGATTACATATCCAATGCGCAAGATTTTCTGCTGTAGGATTAAAATCGAATATCTCGTTCAAGCAACGATGATCCATCTTGTCGGTTATTATTTTCTTTACATGGCTAAAATCTACCACCATCCCGTTTTCATCCAATGATTCAGAACAACAATATATGGTGACGATACCATTGTGTCCATGAAAACGTTGACACTTGCTTTCGTAGGTCAAACTTAGTTGATGGGCAAATGCCACTTCTATGCGTTTACTGATATAATACATATCTTTTCTCGTTTTTTTATTTCACTTGCAAAGTTACGCTAAAAGCAGCATCCGCCCAATCATTACGCCCCGTTTTTCAAGAAAAAGGTACATCTCCTACCCGTTGAGCATGCGATTGGATACGAAGTTTCGGATTTAGATAAACATCAACTCTGAATCTCTTGTAATTATATCTCTTTATCGTCAGTCAAGTAATACAAAGATGCTCTTCCATGTTGTCGTACACCGACCGGTGTACGCATGAGCAACGGTCGGTGTACGCATGAGTAACGGTCGGTGTACGCACGTACAGCGGTCGGTGTACGCACGTACAGCGGTCGGTGTACGATAACATGCACGCTCTTCAAAGAAAACCTTACACAAGTTGTTAAACCAATAATAGTGATGGACAAAATCTTCTCTAAAGGAAGTTTTTCTTTACTGAAGTTTCGGATTTAGAATGGGCTTTTAGCCCGCCTATTATAAATCCGAAATTAAGATGTGAATGCCTTATCACATGCCCACGAGATAAAGAAGGCTTTCTTTAGAGAAAACTTGAATTAGATATTCTCATCTAAAATTAGCATGGGCGGTTGAAAGCCATGACCTGAAATGTTCACTTCCACCCACCTAATTCCTTACTCACCATCACGCTTTCTATTTTCTTTCTATAATCTCTATTTAGTTTCAACTATCTACATTTTCTTATTTATAACAACTGCAATGTTTATTAAAAGCATGGTAAAATTACATTTTGCAAGTAAAAAAGCCGCGTACATAAACATTTTGTCGTATATTTGCAATCACAAGAAATGACCTTACAATTATAAGCGCATTATATTTACGCTAAACTAAACACCTGCAAGGAATGATTTACAACGAAGATATGCTCAGCACTTTCTATGCTACCTATGCACAGAAAGTAGCAGAAGCGCGTAAAACGATAGGACGTCCGTTGACGTATGCCGAGAAAGTTTTGTTTGCTCATACTGCCGCCCCTGTGAAGGAAGAAGGCTATAAGCGAGGCACGGACTACGAACTGTTCCACCCCAATCGGGTGTGCATGCAAGATGCTACAGCACAGATGGCCATCTTGCAGTTTATGAATGCAGGACGTCAACAGACTGCTGTACCCACAACTATACATTGCGACCACCTAATTCAAGCCTACAAGGGCGCAGAGATTGACCTCTCTACAGCCAAGAGTGTAAATGCCGAGGTATACCAATTTCTTCACTCTGCAGCCCAACATTATGGTATGGGATTCTGGGGAGCAGGAGCTGGCATCATCCATCAAGTAGTGCTGGAAAACTATGCCTTCCCTGGTGGCATGATGGTAGGTACTGATTCTCATACGCCCAATGCGGGTGGTCTTGGAATGGCAGCTATTGGTGTAGGCGGCGCAGATGCTGTAGATGTCATGGTGGGTTCTCCATGGGAACTAAAAGTACCCAAACTCATTGGTGTGCATCTCACTGGTAAACTTTCTGGATGGACATCTGCCAAGGATATCATTCTTTATCTTGCTGGTCGACTCACTACGAAGGGTGGAACAAATGCTATTATAGAATATTTTGGCGACGGTGCAGAGAGCCTTTCTGCCACAGGCAAAGCTACTGTATGTAATATGGGCGCTGAAGTAGGTGCAACCACTTCAATGTTCCCCTACGACGACCAAATGAAGGCTTATCTCAAGGCAACGGGCAGAGCCCGCATAGCAGAGATGGCTGATAAAGTAACAGCAGATCTTAAGGCCGATGCTGAAGTGATGAAGCATCCTGAAAAGTACTTTGACGAATGCATCACCATCGACTTAAGTCAACTTCACCCCTACTTGAATGGCCCCTTCACACCCGATGCTGCTTGTCAAGTAAGCGAGATGAAGGCTAAGGTTGAAGAGAATGATTACCCCGACAAAGTGGAAGTCTGTCTCATTGGTTCATGTACCAACTCTTCTTATCAAGACATGGCACGCGCAGCTTCTGTCATCCAAGCAATGACCCAAGCAGGCAAGAAGCTTAAAGCACAATTGATTGTATGTCCTGGTTCAGAATTGGTATGCGCTACGGCAGAACGAGACGGATTCTTGCAGACATTCCGCGATGCTGGTGCTCTGATTATGACCAATGCTTGTGGTCCATGTATAGGTCAGTGGAAACGCGTCACAGACGATCCGACGAAGCGCAACAGCATAGTGACTAGCTTCAACCGAAACTTTGCAAAACGCGCTGATGGCAATCCCAATACACATGCATTCATCGCTTCGCCCGAAGTAGCGGTAGGCTACGCATTTACGGGTTCGCTCAGCGAACACCCATCATTTTCTCCAGGTTGGCCCGAGTTCGCACCTCAAGGGCAGGCATTGCCATCTGAAGGCTACTGCACAAACGAAGCTGTAGAAGCTGTAAAGCCGGCTTTCGACATTCAACCCGATAGCAACGCTGAAATCCAAATATCGCCCGAAAGCGAACGTCTGCAACGCTTAGAGCCATTCTCACCATGGAATGGGCAAGACTTCATTCATCTACCATTACTCATCAAGGTGAAAGGCAAATGTACTACTGACCACATCTCGATGGCAGGCGTATGGCTTCGCTTCCGCGGACATCTACAAAATATCTCACGCAACCTGCTGCTCGGAGCTACTAATGCCTTTACAGGAGCTACAGGACAGACGCTCAACACGATCACCGGACAGACGGAAGAGATATGGAGAGTAGCCGAGAACTATCGTGATCAGACGGGCGGAAGCATCATCGTGGCAGAAGATAATTACGGAGAAGGATCAAGCCGCGAACATGCAGCTATGGAGCCTCGCTATTTAGGAGTAAAAGTGGTTCTTGCTAAGAGTTTTGCACGCATTCATGAGACCAATCTGAAGAAGCAGGGCATTCTTGCCTTAACTTTCACCGACCCGTCTGATTACGACAAAATACAAGAGGACGACACATTCGATGTAAATTGCAGCACCATCAGTCCAGGCTCTACAATTACGCTGACCGCTCATCATGCCGATGGCTCATCAGACACGATCCAAGCTCAGCATACCTACAATGCACTGCAAATAGAATGGTTTAAAGCAGGTTCGGCTCTTTCCGTAAAATCTCCATCACAACAAGCATAAACTTACCACAATGAATCTCACAGATCACCAGATACAAATACTCCCCGACGGAACTCTCTCAGTGCCCAACACCGTAACCGTTCCTTTCATCACGGGTGACGGCATTGGCGCAGAAATTACGCCGGCCATGCAGCAAGTAATAGACCAAGCCGTAAAGAGTGCTTATGCAGGACAGCGACAAATATTGTGGAAAGAAGTACCTGCAGGTCAACACGCATTCGACACCTTAGGCACTTATCTTCCCGATGAAACATTAAAAGCATTTGCCGACTATCACATAGGCATAAAGGGGCCTCTTACCACACCTGTAGGTGGAGGTATTCGCTCTCTCAACGTAGCAATGAGACAGGGGCTCGACCTCTACGTGTGCTTGCGCCCTGTCAGATGGTTTAAGGGAGTAGAATCGCCCGTAAAACATCCCGAGCGTGTCAATATGGTAGTATTCCGTGAAAATACTGAAGATATCTATGCAGGCATTGAATGGAAAGCCGCCTCACCCGAAGCCAAACGCTTTTATGAATTCCTGCACGATGAGATGGGCGTAACGAAAGTGCGTTTCCCAGAGACCTCAGCTTTCGGAGTAAAACCTGTTTCGGAAGAGGGTTCAAAACGTCTTATCAAGGCAGCTTGCCAATATGCCATTCAGCAGGGATCTAAACATGTGACATTGGTTCACAAAGGCAACATCATGAAATTTACCGAAGGTGGATTTAAGAATTGGGGCTACGAGTTGGCAGAACAAGACTTCAAAGGACAGATTCGTATGGACGACTGCATCTGTGACGCTTTCCTCCAAAATGCACTTATAAAGCCCGAAGCCTATGATGTTATCGCTACGATGAATCTCAATGGTGACTACGTGTCCGACATGCTTGCGGCTCAAGTAGGCGGAATCGGCATCTCACCGGGTGCAAATATCAACTATGAAGCTGGCCGTGCTATCTTTGAAGCCACTCATGGTACAGCACCCGATCTTGCAGGCAAGAATCAGGCTAACCCCTGCTCTATCATTTTATCAGCCGTAATGATGCTCGACCACATGGGATGGCACGAAGCTGCCAACAAAGTGACCCAAGCCATTGAATCGACATTCGGACAAGGCTATGCTACAGCAGACTTGGCACGATTTATGGACCAAGGTAAACCACTCGGCACAAAGGAATTTGCCACGGCACTCTGCCAAGAGATGTAAGGAGTCATTCTCCTTATTTCCCCCCTTACCCACAGCCTATTTTACATACTCGTGGGCTATCTACTCTCTTTTCTTATTTGCTTTTTCTAAGTCAGCGTCTGTCCGTGAGAATGCGAACACGATGCTATTCCACCCTTAGAACTGCCTAATCTTACTTTTATGACCGACAAGAAAGAATACCTTATATATAAGCTCTCTGACAATATGAAGAACTGCATCAAAATAGATGCTGATTTATTCAGAAAGCTCGATGTAAAACGAGGACTCCGCAACGAAGATGGTACGGGTGTGCTTGTTGGACTGACCAATATCGGCAATGTAGTAGGTTATGAACGAACTGATTCTGGCGAACTCGTCCCGATAGAGGGTAAACTTTATTTCCGTGGTTACGAGATTTCCGACTTAGTACACGCTGTGCTTAAAGAACAACGCTTCGGATTCGAAGAAGTAGCTTATCTGCTGCTTTCAGGACGTCTGCCCGATGCTGAAGAGTTGGAACAGTTCCGTCGACTGCTTGTAGACAATATGCCATTGATGTCGAAGACTATGCTTAATATTGTAGAATTGGAGGGTAGCGACATTATGAATATTCTCGCACGTAGCGTGCTTGAACTCTACACCTATGATGACAATCCCGACGACATCTCACGCGACAATCTCATGCGTCAGAGTGTGGAACTCATCTCTAAGTTCCCCACCATCATTGCGTATGCCTACAATATGCTTCGTCATAAAGCACTTGGCAAGTCTCTCCACATCCGCCATCCCAAAGAGGGATTCTCCTTAGCTGAAAACTTCCTCTACATGCTACTTGGCACACACTATACCCCTCTCGATGCTCGTACACTCGACCTCTTGCTTATCCTTCAAGCTGAGCATGGTGGTGGTAACAACTCTACCTTTACCGTAAGAGTGACATCCTCTACTTGCACCGACACTTACTCATCTATTGCTGCTGGTATCGGATCGCTCAAGGGACCAAAGCATGGCGGTGCCAACATCCGTGTGCACCACATGATAGAACATCTCAAACAAAACATCCGCCATTGGGACGATGAAGAGGAAATTAGTCACTACCTGCATCGAATTGTGAAAAAAGAAGCTTACGACTGCACAGGACTCATCTACGGCATCGGTCATGCAGTATATACACTATCTGATCCACGCGCCGTTTTGCTCAAAGAGATGGCACGAAAACTTGCTGAGGAAAAAGGCAGAATGGAGGAGTTCGAATTTATGGAACGCATAGAGCGCCTCGCTGTAGAAGCCGTTTACGACATTAAAGGAACTGCTAAGAAGCTCTGTGCCAATGTTGATTTCTATTCAGGCTTTGTATACGACCTCATCGGTCTTCCTATCGAAATCTACACACCGCTCTTCGCCATGGCTCGTATTGTAGGTTGGTGTGCTCACCGCAACGAAGAACTCTGTTTTACTGGTCGGCGCATCATTCGTCCTGCCTATCGATGCGTGGCTGACTTACGCGAGTACATACCTGTCGATAAGAGATAGGCAGACTCGTAAATCCAAATTTGCTTATAGCAGTTCGAAGAGATCCTATTCAGGAGATCTCTGCGAACTGCTTTTTCTTTTCATCTGCAATCACTATAAAGTAGATTTACCTCTTTTTATTTCACTATTCTTAATGAGAAAATAAGACTCACGCAATATTATTAATGCATAAATGACTAATTCTGACATTATATTTTGTAATTCTCTACACAATATACTACATTTGCCATACTAAATTCTTTGTATTAACCCACAACGTTCTGCGAAATAGAGTAAATCCGAGCCTATTCAGAACGTTATTAAACCCATTTAGTATGAAAAACGTAAGCAAACTAAGTTGTCTACTTCTAACATTAGTAGCATTGCTTTCTTCCTGCAGTCAGAAAAGCGCAGAATTAGAATACATTCCCTTCCGGAGTAGTTCTGACGGACGTTGGGGCATGATCTCTACAGATGGCAAAGTGCTGTTTGATAGCGAATTCAATGACATGCCACAAGCCGTGTATTGCGGACGCTTCTTTGTTAAGAACAAGGAAGGCAAATATGAACTTTACACAGCTGAAAAGAAGCCACAACAAGTAGAAGGAAAAACATGGGCTGACGTGAGCGACTTTAGTGGCGGACTTGCCCTTGCAGCTGAAGAAGGTAAACCTGTCTCCATCATCAACCGTGATGGAGAACAAGTGGCAGATCTTTCGAAGATTGACGGAAAAGCCATTACTGCAGCCAAAGGACTTTACGAAGGCTATGCCATCGTAGATACCGAAGATGGCACAAAAGGAATTGTAGACGATGGAGGAAAGACCATCGTCGCCCCAGGAAAATACGTAGAACTCGAATACATGGGCGAAGGCAAATGCTTAGCTCTTGATAAAAAGTACGAGAACGCTGAGAAAGACCAGATGATACTGCAAATCATCAGTCTTAAGGGCAAAGTTCTCGGAGAAATCAATACCAGCAAAATCAACTTCGAAGGTTCAAGAACTGACGAATCTTTACATTTCAATAATGGATTACTTGGTGCTTACGACGCCGATGGCAGAGGAGGTCTTATCAATGAGAAAGGCGAATGGGTTCTTCTACCCACCGAGAAGATTAAGCACGTCGTTGCCGTAAAAGGAGACAAGTTTATCTACAGTAGCGAAGATGGTATGGGCGTTATGGACAAGAGCGGAGAAATCCTCATTCGCGGCAAATATTTCATGCTACAATGGGCAGGCGATGATTTGCTTTGGGCTTTCGATACCAAAGGAGAGAATAAAGGCAACGTAGTGCTTATCAACCTAAAGGACGAAATCATAGGCAAGGAACGTTTCAAGAATGGTTACACTCTTCTGGATGGTACTCGCATAGGACAACTTGGTAAGCACGACTACGGATTTATCGACGAAAAAGGTAATGTAAAGAAACTAGACAGCAACGTAAACATTGCTGAGATAGGTCTCCCCAAACACGATCAATGGGTAGAAAGCCAATATGTAGACGTAGAGCGTATTGTCTCTGCGCTCGAACTTGACGGACAGAAGATGTACGGAATCGCTACGTGGACTCCTGCCGATAAAGCAATCCCAGCCTTTGCAGAAAAAGGGCAAAAAGATGCCACATGCAAAGTGAAACCCTCTGACTCCCCATATAGCTACTTCCAAAGCCGTGCAGAATATGAATGCTATCTCTCCAACACGGTACGCATGACAAAATACCTTGAATTCAATAACTACATTACCAGATATTCTAATGGTCAGCAATTTAATCCAGAATCCCTGGTCTACATGGTTGGTGCAGAGATAAAAGTCTTTTCTGGTGCAAAGGCTGTGTATGAAAGCATTTGCAAAATACTTAAATCCAAAGGATTGAAAGAAATCGGAACATCTGAGGAAAGCACCACTTACGACTTAGGAAATCAAATACAACTCTATGTAACCTTCTCTGGAAACGAGGAAATAAACGTACAACTCGTACCCGACGAATCATGCGATGCATACGAAGAATATGATTGACCGCGGTGCTAAATGTTGAAAGATCAACAAGCAATTTCTATATGTATAGCCAATGTTCGATAAGTCTCACGACATTCGAATATTGGCTATTTTCACATCTAAACGAAGAATGCTTTCGTGGAGAAGAAACTTACGGAGGCTAAGAAGAATCTGGAGAAGGTGCAGAAGAATGCACCTAAGATGGGTACAAGCATTTCAGAGTATAAGGCGGCTAAGGCGGAGCATGAAACTCTGGTGGCTGAGGCTCAAAAGGCTGTGGACTATTGGAATGATGTGAAGGCGGTGCATGCTAAGCGGGCGTTTGAAGCGGAGAAGCCGAAGGAAGAGGAATCACATAATGAGAATAAAACGGATAACCAAGGGAATCCTATCAATGAGGATGGCACGTTGAAGGTGGAGGAGGTGAAGTCTGTGGATGAATTGACAGACGAGGACTTCTCTGCTCCTACACGTAATGTGCAGTTGCCGACTTTGCCTCAGAATGTGGATGCGGCTATAGGTGCTGATGGTAAGCCTGTAGTGATTAAGAAGAATATATTTGAAAAGAATAAGAATCATCATCCAGAACTAACGTCAGAAGAATGTCATAAGATACTGCAAGAAGCTCTTTATTCGCCCAATTTGGTAGGACAGACTCAACCACTTAGAAGACCATCTTACAAAGTGGCAGTAAGAACTGGAGATAAAAATTCGATTGTCGTAATAGACGTCTACGAAGGTAAGAACCAAATAGAAATTGTTGGTTGGAGAAAGATTGACGAGAAAGGACTTGAAAAAATGAAAAGACAAGCCGAACGTGAGGGCGGGCAATTCCTCATACTTTCTCCCAATGAAGGGTCGGCAGCAGCCCTTTCTGCTCTTCCAAACGACTTGTCTTCTGAGAGCAAAGTTACGGAACATTCAGAGACTTCGCAAGGAAATGAGAAGAAAAAATCTGAAGGAAACAAGAATGCAGAAGTAACTGCAACCGAGTCGGAAGCAGAGAAGAAGCAGACGGAGAGTGGAAGGCTGCCTGGAAGATCTTCGGGGAATCGCAAGTATGCTGAGGGTTCGGGCAATGACGAGAAGTCTGTAAGGATGCGTAAGGCTACGGAACGTGTGGCTGAGATGCTTGGAACGAAGATTGTATGGGATGATACGATAGAAAAATCGAATGGGTATTATGATCCTAAGACGAATACGATTCATGTTGCTAAGGATGCTGGCAATCCGCTGGAAGCGGTGTTTGGTCATGAGTCCTTGCACAAGGTTCGCTCGCTGAGTGAGGATGCTTACAATTCTTTGCTGGATGCAGTGAAGAAGTTTGTGGGCGAGGATGCTTTCAAGGAGGCAGCTCAGAAGAAGTATGACTTCTACAATAGTCATGGCGTTAAGACGAGTATGGATGGTGCTGCCGAAGAGGTAGTAGGAGATGAAGTTGGACGCATGCTGGATGATAAGGATTATGCTGAGAAGCTTGCTTACAACCTGAAACATCCTGTGCTCTCTGCTATTAAGGACTTCTTGACGCAGATTAAGGATGCGATAGTGAAGGCGTTTGGTGGTGGCTCTGAGGAGGCTCGCAAGGTGAATGACTTGCTCCGAACGATTAATAAGACTTATAGGAAGGCTGTGAAGGAGGTTGATCGCAAACCGCTAAAGGCTGGCGAAAAATATTCTCTGAGAGAAGAGGATGAAAACGAGAAGGTGCTTCGTGATGTGGTGATAGATCATCTGAATGAGAAGAATGGTATTCAGACTTCGATAGATCATGAAGCGGGGCAAAGGGTGCTGGATATGGCGAATGGCCGTGGCGCGAAAATGAGCGCTAAACAAAAAAGAGCACTTGAAACCGCAACGATAGCAGACGAATCCACTAATAATGCCACAGTCGTTTCAAGTGCTGATGGTGCAAAAGTACAAAATAATCTTGAAACACTTGCAGAAAGTTACAACAATCGTCCGAATAAGACAAAAGGGTTTATCACGGACTTGTCACGTGGACTTGGCCTGGAGCAGCACGAAGCAAGCCAGTATGGCACGTTTGAGACGCAGAATGGTAAGTCGGTCACCATACGTGTGAGCAACCATAATGCACGCGTCTCGTTCTTTGACAAGAATGGGGAGGAAGAAGGCATTAGCATTGTCATATCAAGCCACAAGAACAAAGGTGTATTGAACGATGGTGATGCTCATATAGTGGAATATTTCTATCCTAAGCAATCTCTTGAACGTGCGGGTGGCAAGCCTTTGTCGGATATTGTCCGTTCTGTTTCTGAGGCTTTGAATAGTGGTGAGTTTAACGATACGACAGGACTTGCCCAACGTCAGGAGGTGAATGGAAATCGCATTCCTAAGAATGCTCGATTCTTCAAGACGAAGAATGGTGAGGCTTATGGCTTTACTGTGGGTGGACGGATTTATATTGATCCGAGGAT